>JANNLW010000130.1:0-4858 GCA_031397145.1 Sphingomonadales bacterium
TCAATGATCGCAGCCCTGCTCGATGCGGGCGGGGTCGATCCGACCGTGATCAATGGCGGCATCATCAACAGCTATGGCTCCAACGCGCGGCTGGGCGATAGCGAATGGATGGTCGTCGAAGCCGATGAGAGCGACGGTTCATTTCTCCGGCTCGACGGCACGATCGCGGTCGTCACCAATATCGATCCCGAACATCTCGATCATTATGGCGACTTCGAAGGCGCCAAAGCTGCCTATGTCGAGTTCATCGAGAATGTTCCCTTCTATGGCGTCGCCATTCTCTGCCTTGACCATCCCGAAGTGCAGGCGATCCTGCCGCGCATCCGTGACAGGCGGATCATGACCTACGGCTTTTCCGCACAATCAGATGTGCGCGGAGACAATGTAACGCCGGTGCCGGGAGGCAATCGCTTCGACGCCGTGGTGCGCGCGCGCGATGGCTCCAGCCGAACGATCGAGGGCATCGAAATGCCGATGCCGGGACGGCACAATGTTCAGAACGCCTTGGCGGCGGTGGCGGTTGCGCTCGAAATGGGGATCGATGATGCGACGATCCAGTCAGGCTTTGCCAAATTCGGCGGGGTCAAGCGACGCTTCACCAAGGTCGGCGAAGTCGATGGCACAACGATCATTGACGATTACGGGCACCACCCCGTCGAGATCCGTGCGGTGCTGGCTGCAGCGCGAGAAAGTACAAAAGGGCGTGTGATTGCCGTCGTCCAGCCGCATCGCTTCTCGCGGCTCGGCAGTTTGATGGATGATTTCCAACAGGCATTCAACGATGCCGATATGGTCTATGTGACCCCGGTCTATGCCGCCGGTGAACTGCCGATCGAGGGGGTTGATGCCGAAGCCTTGGTCAAGGGGCTCAAACAACGCGGACATCATGCCGCAGCTGAAATCGCCGATGCGACCGCGCTTGCAAGGGAGTTGGCCACCGTCGCCCAGCCTGACGACCAGATCGTTTGCCTTGGCGCGGGCGACATTACCAAATGGGCAGCAGGGCTTGCCGATGCCATCAGCTTGGCGCGGACATGACCGGCGCGGACACCATCTCCCGCGTGCGTGGCAAGCTGACGGCGAATGCGCCGCTGGCACCGCTTGTCTGGTTCAAATCGGGCGGACGGGCCGAATGGCTTTTCGAGCCTGCCGATGTCGAGGATTTGCAGGCATTTGTGCGCGACATCGATTCTACCGCGCCACTCTGGCCAATTGGCCTTGGATCGAACCTGATTGTACGCGACGGTGGCGTGCCCGGCGTAACGGTGCGCCTGGGCAAGCCGTTTGCAAAGGTTGAATTGCTTGACGATGTGACACTGCGGTGCGGTGGCGGTGCGTCAGGCATCTTGGTTTCGAGCAAGGCTCGCGACGCTGGAGTAGCAGGGCTCGAATTTCTGCGCGGCATTCCTGGAACTGTCGGAGGCTTCGTTCGCATGAATGGCGGAGCCTATGGCCGCGAAGTGCGCGATATATTGGTGGAGGCCGATGTCGTCCTGCGCTCGGGCGAGCGCGTGACGTTGGCGTTGCCCCAACTCGGCTATACCTACCGGCATTCGGAACTGCCCGAAGGTTGCATCGTTGTTGGTGCGACGTTCCGCGGCAAGCCGGGAGACCCTGCCGTAATCGGAGCCGAGATGGACCGGATCGCTGCCGAACGCGAAGCATCGCAGCCATTGCGCAGCAAGACCGGGGGATCGACTTTCAAGAACCCGCAAGGCCACAAGGCGTGGCAACTGGTCGATCAGGCCGGATGCCGCGGGCTGACCGTGGGCGGCGCCCAGGTTTCGGAAAAACACACCAATTTCCTCCTCAACCTTGGTGATGCAACGAGCACCGACATCGAGGCACTGGGTGAGGAAGTGCGAAGGCGGGTCAAGGCGAAATCCGGGATCGAACTCGAGTGGGAGATACAGCGGGTGGGATCAGTTAAGTGAATGGTGTGATCCATGTTGCCGTCCTGATGGGCGGCTGGTCGGCGGAACGCGAAGTTTCTCTGGTGACGGGTGCGGGCGTGGCCGATGCCCTCGAACGCAAGGGCTATCGTGTCACCCGGATCGATATGGGCCGGGACGTTGCTTCCCGGCTTGCCGAAGCCAAGCCCGATGTCGTCTTCAATGCGCTTCACGGGACGCCGGGCGAGGACGGCTCGGTGCAGGGCATGATGGACCTGATGGGGATCAAATATACCCATTCCGGGATGGTTACATCGGTCATCGCGATCGACAAGGTGCTGACCAAGAATGCGCTGGTGCCCTTTGGCATCCCGATGCCGGGCGGGCAGGTCGTCAAAAGCGAAACGCTCTTTGAGCGTGATCCGTTCGAGCGGCCCTATGTCGTAAAGCCTGTCAACGAAGGATCCTCTGTCGGCGTTGCGATCGTGACGGCTGAAGGAAATTACGGGAACCCGATCGGCCGCGATGTTCGTGGGCCTTGGCAGGAGTTTGACGAACTGCTGGCCGAGCCGTTTATCCGCGGGCGTGAACTGACCGTCGCAGTGCTCGCCGATCGTCCTCTGGTCGTGACCGAACTCAAGCCCAAGAGCGGTTTTTATGATTATGACGCCAAATATACCGATGGCCTGACCGAACATATCTGTCCCGCCGATATCCCGCAGGATATCGAGCATTATATGATGGAGCTGGCACAGCGCGCGCATGAATTATTGGGTTGCAAAGGCGCATCGCGCACCGATTTCCGCTGGGATGATGAATTGGGCCGCGACGGCGTGTTTGTTCTGGAAACCAATACCCAGCCGGGCATGACGGCGTTGAGCCTTGTTCCAGAACAGGCCAAGCACATGGGGATCAGCTACGCCGCTTTGGTTGACCAGCTGGTCAAAGAAGCGTTGGCATGAAAAGGCAATCAGCATGAGCAACACGGTTGTGCGCAGAGGCAGCAAAGCCACGCCAAGGGCGCGTCAAAGAGCGCCCCGCAAAGCCGTGCGTCGGACCAGTTGGTTTGACCGGCTGTTGCAATCGCTGCCCTTTACGCAAGCAGAGGTGCAGCGTTTTTTGACTTGGTTGATATTGGGCGTGTTGCTGATCGCTGCGTTGTTGGTCGCAAACTGGTTTGGCGTGCCGCAATCGGTCTATCGCCAGTACGGCGAATTGACAGCGAAGGCTGGATTCAAAGTCGAGGATATCGAAATCGTCGGCACGCGCCGCGTCGATCAAATGAAAGTCTATGACATCATCCTCGAACGCGCAAAAGGGCCGATCTTGCTGGTCGATATCGATGCAATCCGAAAGGATTTGAGCGAATATGGCTGGATCAAGGACGTCCGTATTTCACGGCAGTTACCGACCAAATTGTATGTCGAGATTATTGAGCGAAAGCCGGTGGCTGTGTGGCAGCACGAAGGACGTTTTCAGCTTTTGGACGATGAAGGCGAAGTGCTCGACAGCATCAGCGAAGGCCAGATTGGTTCGATGCCGGTTGTGACCGGCGCGAATGCGGACAAGCAACTGGTCGCTTTGCGCGAATTGCTCGACAAAGCGCAGTCATTGAAAAATCAGGTGGCGGGCGCGTCATGGGTGGGCAATCGCCGCTGGGATTTACGCTTTCGCACGGGCGAGACATTGGCATTGCCAGAGGGCGATGAACTGGCGGCACAGGCCTTGGTCAATTTCACCCGGATGGACGGTATCCACCGGCTGTTGGAGCGCAACATCATCCATTTCGATCTGCGTGACCCGGACCGCATGTATATGCGCGAAGCAGCCAAAGCAAAACCGGTTGAGTTGAAAGCGAAACCCACGCCGAAAATATCCACAAACGCCCAAGGTGCCGCCTGATGGTTGCAAAGTTTGAGAAAATCATCTCGGCACTCGATATCGGCTCGTCAAAGGTATCGGCTTTGATCGCGGGCGTCGGTGACGATGGCACGTTGACTGTGCTCGGCAGCGGGCAGCGTGAAAGCAAAGGTGTGACGCGCGGTTGTGTCGCCGATATCCAGCTTGCCGAGCTGTCGGCGCGGCAAGCTGTGGAGCAGGCAGAACGGATCGCGGGGACCAACATTGAACGCGTGTGGCTCGCGATTTCCGCAGGCGGACTTGATAGCCATCTGGCCCCTGCAGAAATTGATCTTGGCGGAGACAGGATCGAACAGGTCGATATCGACGATTTGTTGATGGCCGGGCGCGCCAATGTCGATCCGCGCGGTAAAACCCCGCTGCACATCAGCCCGACATTGTATTCGATCGACGGCGTTGGCGGTGTGGCCAGTCCGCTGGGGCTATATGCTGACCGGCTGGGCGTCGATATCCATGTGGTGCTTGCCGAGCCTGCGCCTGTCCGCAATCTCGATATGACCGCACGTGCGGCACATCTTGGCGTTGAAGCTGTGGTCGCAGCACCGCTTGCAGCAGGGCTTGCGTGTTTGACATTGGAAGAACGCGAACTGGGCGTTGCGCTGGTGGAAATGGGCGCTGCTGTTACCAATGTGTCGGTGTTTGTTGGCGGGATGTTGGTTGGGCTTCATACGCTTACCCTGGGCGCATCCGACATCACCGACGATATTGCGGCTACCTTTGGCTTACGCAGGGCGGAGGCGGAGCGGCTGAAATGCCGTGACGGGTCAGCGCAATCCAACCCGCGTGACCATCAGGATGTTTTGGATGTGACCGATCCAGAGGACAATAGCGGCGGCCAAGAACGCCCGAAAATTACGCGCGCGCAATTGAACTCGGTGATCTGTCAGCGTGTCGATGCTATCATTGTCGATATTGGTAAGGCACTGAAAGGGTTAGGATTTTCTGCGCCGGGAAAACATCATGTTGTACTGACAGGCGGCGGAGCGGAGCTGAAGGGCCTTGCCGATCATATGCAAGCAGCGCTTGGGCGAACGGTGCGGGTTGGC
>JANNLW010000163.1:0-4396 GCA_031397145.1 Sphingomonadales bacterium
GGCCTTCGACGAAACCGGGCAGGCCGATACAAAGGCGCGCAAGGTCGAGATTTGCGAGCGTGCCTACACCCTTCTGACAGGCATCGGTTTTCCGCCCGAAGACATCATCTTCGATCCCAACATTTTCGCCATCGCGACAGGGATTGAGGAGCATAACAACTACGGTGTCGATTTTATCGAGGCCGCACGCGAAATCAGGGCGCGTTGCCCGCACGTCCATATTTCGGGTGGGCTTTCCAACCTTTCGTTCAGCTTCCGGGGTAATGAGCCGGTCCGCCGCGCGATGCACTCAATATTTCTGTTCCATGCCATCCCCGCAGGAATGGACATGGGCATCGTCAACGCAGGCCAACTCGATATCTACGACGCGATCGATCCCGAACTGCGTGAAGCGTGTGAGGATGTGATCCTCAACCGCCCCCAACGCGGCCCCGGCGAAACGCCGACCGAAAGGCTCGTGTCGCTCGCGGAACGCTTTAGGGGGACGGATGCAGTCGCCGAAAAAGCGGCAGAGGAATGGCGGGGTTGGGACGTATCCAAGCGGCTTGAGCATGCCTTGGTCAAGGGAATAGACGCCTATATCGTCGAGGACACGGAGGAAGCCCGGCAATCGGCCGCGCGACCGATCGAAGTGATCGAAGGCCCCTTGATGGACGGGATGAACGTCGTTGGCGATCTGTTCGGATCGGGCAAAATGTTCCTGCCGCAGGTCGTCAAGTCGGCGCGGGTGATGAAAAAGGCTGTCGCGCACCTTATCCCGTTTATCGAAGCCTCGAAAGAGCCGGGAGCTAAGGCCAAGGGGCGAATCATCATGGCCACCGTGAAGGGGGACGTCCATGACATCGGAAAGAATATTGTCGGTGTCGTCCTCCAGTGCAACGGATATGAGGTCATCGATCTTGGGGTGATGGTGCCTTGGTCGGACATTCTTAAATCCGCAAAGGAAAACGATGCAGACATGATCGGGCTGTCCGGCCTGATCACCCCGTCACTCGACGAGATGGTCACTGTGGCTGAAGAAATGCAGCGTGATGGCTTTACCATTCCATTGCTCATTGGCGGGGCCACGACGTCCAAGGTTCATACCGCGCTCCGCATCGATCAGGCGTACAAAGGACCCGTGGTGCACGTCCTTGATGCCAGCCGCGCAGTAGGGGTTGCCTCGACGCTTCTGTCGGACACGCAGCGAGATCCCTTTGTTGAGGCGACAGCCGCGGATTACCAGCATGTCCGGGACGTTCGGGAAGGCAAGGGGCAGAACCCGCTCGTGCCGATTGCCGACGCGCGGGCAAACAGCTTCAAGATGGACGAATCGCACAAGCCTGCGCCGCCGGACCGGCCCGGCGTTCATGTGTTTGAAGATTGGGATCTGTCTGACCTGCGCGAGATAATCGACTGGACGCCCTTCTTCCGCGCCTGGGAGCTGGCGGGCAATTATCCGGCGATCCTTCAGGACAAGATTGTCGGCGAAAGTGCGACTAGTCTGTTTGCCGACGCGCAAGCAATGCTCGACCAGGTCATTGGCGAAAAATGGTTGACCGCAAAGGGCGTGGCTGGACTTTGGCCTTGCCGCCGCGAGGGTGACGATGTGATTCTCCATCTTGACGATGAAAGCCATGTCCGCATTCCGTTCCTGCGCCAGCAGATTGCCAAGCGGGAGGGGCGCGCCAATATGTGCCTGGCCGACTTTATCAGCCATGATGGAGACTGGATCGGGGGCTTTGCCGTCGGCATTCACGGGATTGATTCGCACGTTGCCCGGTTCAAGGCCGCGCATGACGATTACTCGGACATCTTGCTAAAGGCGCTCGCCGATCGCTTTGCGGAAGCCTTTGCCGAAGCGCTGCACCGCCATGTCCGCACGACATTGTGGGGCTATGCTCCCCACGAGCAGCTGACGAACGAAGCACTCATCCGCGAGCAGTATCGCGGCATCCGTCCGGCGCCAGGTTATCCAGCCTGTCCCGACCATAGCCTGAAGCCTATCCTGTTCGACTTGTTGAAGGCGACGGATAATATTGGCATCACGCTTACGGAAAGCTTCGCAATGCTTCCGACTGCCGCCGTCTCCGGCTTCTATTTCGGCCATCCCCAGGCTGAATATTTTGGCGTCGCGCGCGTTGGGCCCGACCAGCGCGACGATTATGCCACCAGGCGCGGCGTCGATGCCAAAACGGCCTCGCGCTGGCTGCGGCCAAACCTTGACTGATAGCTTCTGGCATTGCGCCTATTAACAGGTTCCGATAAGCTCGCGCTCAATCCTGTAGGATGATCGACATGGCAACACTCGCTGAACCTCACGATTTGCGATCATCCGGCGACGACCGCTTTTTCATGCGCTCCGCGATCGCGATGGCGATCGTGATTATCGCGGGATTTTCAACGCAGCTTGCTGTAGGCCGTTCGAGCTTTTCATCGCCGCCGCTGGTCCATGCCCATGCCATCATCTTCATGGGTTGGGTCACGCTGTTTGTGTTGCAGAATGTCTTTGCAACCACCGGGAACATCGCGCTGCATCGTCGTCTGGGCTGGATCGGATCGGTCTGGATTGTTCCGATGATCGTGCTGGGACTCTTGGTAACCCTTGCGATACTGAGGCGCGGGCAGGTTCCGTTCTTCTTCAGGCCAGTTCATTTTCTTGTTTTTGATCTTGTCTCGCTGCTGACCTTTGCTGGGCTCGCCTATGCCGCGATCCGGATGCGGCGGCAGACGGACTGGCACCGCAGGCTCCATTTTTGCGGCATGTCGCTGCTGCTTGGTCCCGGATTCGGCCGGCTCTTGCCGATGCCGCTGCTTGCGCCCTGGGCTTGGGAAGCCACTTTTGTCGCGTGTATGATCTTTCCCATCATTGGCATCATTGCAGACATCCGGAGGAGCGGCCATGTCCATAAGGCTTGGCTGTGGGGTATTGCCACTATGCTGGGGTCGTTCGTCATGATCGAAACTGTCACCTACAGCCCTGCTGGCGAAGCGCTGTATCGCATTGTAACAAATGACTCGCCTGGCGCTGCGGTTGATCCCATCGCATTTCCGCCACCGCCTTCCGGTCCACAGATTACGGGCCGTGTCGCTGGCGAATAGCGCCCGGCCAATCTGGGGACAATCTAACGATCTTTCTCGCCAATATTAGGCATTTGTCAAAGTTTACCGCCTATTCACCCTGATAAGTAACCGGACATGTAGCAGTCTCGCATCAGGATTAGGGTTTGAAATGAGCGCATTTGGACGACGCAGTGGGCCAAACGGGCCGGGCGGAAATCGCCCCTCCTTCGGCGTTGCACGTCCAATGCAGGGCGGCGGTAGCGCGCCACAGCGCGGCGACGAACCGCCGGTTGGCGGGGCACAGTTTCCCCCGATCAATTCGGCTCCACTTCCCGGCCACGACGATGAGCCGACAGCACCCGTCGAGAAGATGGATGCGATGCAGCGGCTGTCCGAACGTGAAAACGCGCTCGATACGCCGCAGCCAAAGGCCGAAGGGTTTGAAGCCTCGGTTCACAAGATCAAGGAACAGGTGCTGCCGCGCTTGCTCGAACGCATCGACCCTGAAGCCGCCGCTACTCTTTCAAAGGACGAGCTGGCTGAGGAATTCCGCCCGATCATCGGCGAAGTTCTGGCGGAGTTGAAGCTGACACTCAATCGGCGTGAGCAGTTCGCTCTCGAAAAAGTGCTGGTTGACGAACTGCTGGGCTTGGGCCCGCTTGAGGAGCTTCTCAACGATCCGTTGATCACCGACATCATGGTCAATGGCCCAGAACAAACCTATATTGAAAAGAAGGGCAAGCTGACGATCGCGCCGATCCAGTTCCGCGACGAAGCCCATCTTTTCCAGATTGCCCAACGGATCGTCAACCAGGTCGGCCGCCGCGTCGACCAGACGACACCGCTCGCCGATGCCCGTTTGAAAGATGGCTCCCGCGTCAACGTGATAGTACCGCCGCTCTCGCTGCGTGGGACTGCAATCTCGATTCGTAAATTTTCCGCGAAGCCCATCACACTAGACATGATGGCCAAGGGCGGATCAATGTCCGAGCGTATGGCCACCTGCCTCAAGATCGCAGGCGCCTGCCGCTTCAATATTGTCATCTCTGGCGGCACCGGTTCCGGCAAGACGACGATGCTCAATGCGTTGTCCAAGATGATTGACCCGGGCGAGCGCGTTCTGACCATCGAAGACGCCGCCGAACTTCGCCTGCAACAACCGCACTGGCTCCCTCTTGAAACGCGGCCTGCCAATCTCGAAGGCCAGGGCGCAATCACCATTCGCGATCTTGTCGTGAACGCATTGCGTATGCGCCCAGACCGCATCATCCTCGGCGAAATCCGTGGGCCGGAATGTTTCGATCTTCTGGCCGCGATGAATACGGGCCATGACGGTTCGATGTGTACGCTTCAC
>JANNLW010000189.1:0-1050 GCA_031397145.1 Sphingomonadales bacterium
GGCAAGGACGTCTGGAACAAGCCGGACATCGAGAAGGCCAAGGCGCTGGTGAAGGAAGGCGGCTACGACGGCACGCCAATCCGCTGGCTCTCCACCAAAGAGTACTTCTACAACTACACGGCAGCCGTCGTGTACAAGCAGCAACTCGAAGCAATCGGCTTCAAGGTTGACGTCCAGATCGATCCCCGTCCGCTCCGCGAAGTCTATCTTCCGCATTTCAAGCATATCATCGATGCAGGATGTGCGAGCGTGATGAGCGCTTATAACAAGGTCAACGGCGAACATTGTGGGCACAATGCCAAGCTGCTGACAGACATATTGCGCGACGACTGGGGGTTTGCCGGCTTTGTCCATTCGGACTGGATGCTCGGGGTCTATGGTCCGAACGGTGTGGTTGCCGGCCTCGATATCGAAAACCCCGAGCCTGTCCATTTTGGCAAGAAGCTCATTGCCGAAGTAGAAGCGGGGCATATCCCGATTGCGGTTATCGATCGGGCCTGCACACGCATCCTGACAACGCTCTATCGTTTCGCCAGCGCTCCTGATCCGCTGCCATCCTATCCGTTGTCGCTTGTCGCGGGCGATAAGCATGTCGCATTAGCACGCGAGGCTGCCGAAAAGTCTGCGGTCCTGCTCAAAAATCAGGGCCTGCTGCCCATCTCGGGCGATATCGGAACCATCGCGATGTTCGGTCGATTGGCGGACAGGGCCAATACCGGCGACAACGGATAAAGCAAGGTTCGACCGCCGCACATTGTCACGCCTTTTGGCGGTATGCGCGTCGCCTTTGGTGACCGCGTCACGATTGGAGGCGATGAAACCAACATCGCGCAGGCGGGCAAGGTGGCAGGAATTGCCGATCTCGCCATTGTTGTCGCGGGCTATACCGCCGAGGATGAAGGCGAGTTTATTCCGGGCGACCTGACGGCTGGACTTGCCGATCAGGATGGCGAAGGCAGGGTCAGGGCCATCGGGGGTGATCGCGATAATCTTCACTTGCCTGCGTCCCAAGTCGCATTGATCCGCGCCGTCGCGGCCGCCAACCCACGA
>JANNLW010000213.1:0-3113 GCA_031397145.1 Sphingomonadales bacterium
AACTGCGCCAGGGATTCGCAGCCCGCGCCATCGTCAGAATCAAAGCGGGCAAGCTGCGGACTGTCGAGATCAAGCACGGCGATCAGCCGCCCGTTCCGGACAATCGGCACAACCAGTTCGGACGCAGAAGCCGAATCGCAGGGGATATGGCCGGGAAACGCATGGACGTCTGGCACGATCTGGGTCTGCAGCGTGGTGGCCGCTGTTCCACAGACGCCGCGGCCCAGCGCGATCCTGATACAGGCAACCTTTCCCTGGAACGGCCCCAGGACCAGTTCCCCACCGACCAGACGGTAGAATCCCGCCCAGTTCAGCGCAGGAAGATATTCCCAGATCAAGGCGGCAGCATTGGCCATATTCGCGATCGGATCAGCCTCGTCAGCCGTCAGCGCATCCATCGCTGCAAGAAGGTCGCGATAAAGCTCGGCCTTTGAGCCATTGCTGATCGAGAATTCATACATCACTCAAAACTCACCTTTCCACGGCCCTTTTTTAAGTCGCCCCGGATTGCCTTGCCCGAAAGTCGCTTTTCCTTTGCCGTCCGTGAGGGTTTGGTCTTGATCCGGCGGACGGGTGCCTGATGGGCTTTCAGCACGAGTTCGGTCAACCTCTGCCGCGCGTCGGCACGATTGGCATCCTGTGTACGAAAGCTTCGTGCAGTCAGGACGATTTCGCCTTCGTTGGTCCAGCGGCTTCCCGCGAGGGTCTTGAGCCTCGCATAAACTGGCGGCGACAGGCGCAACGCGAACACGTCCAGCCTGATCTGAACTGCGGTTGCGACCTTGTTCACATTCTGGCCGCCCGGTCCGGTTGCAGCAAGAAACCGCTCCTCAAGCGCGCTTTCCGGCAACGCGAACGGCTGATCGTCCACTATCGCGTCAGCAGGTAATAGATGACGTAAAACCATGACAGGACGCCGTGAATGATCGCCCACAAGATCGACTTGTGCAAACTCCACGAAATGGTGATCGCCAGGGCGCTGCCAAAGCCGACCCCTGCGCGGGTCGCCGATGTTGTATAGGTGCGTATCTGTTGCATAGGATGACGTTTCGCATTCGTAACGCGCAAAAGCAATTGGGACATGAGGGGTCGAGTTGAACTTGCCGTTTGCGAGGATTAGGAATGGTGCAACAACACCCTAGTACCGCAGGTCATTCTCAAAATGTTCGAACCCGTGATTTCCGCGACAGGCCTGTTCACACCGGAAGACAGCATTTCCAATGAAGAACTGGTGGAAAGCTTCAACATTTTTGTCGAAAATTTCAATCGGGAGAACGAAAAGGACATCGACGCCGGGACGATCGAGCCGCTTCTGCCGAGTTCGGTCGAGTTCATTGAAAAGGCCAGCGGCATCAAGTCCCGGTATGTCCTCTCCAAAGCGCCGATCCTGGATCCGGAGATCATGTGCCCGCGCTTGCCCGAACGTGCGAATGACGATCTGTCGGTGCTTGCCGAAATCGGTGTGGCAGCGGCGCGCGATGCCTTGGCGCGCGCCGGCCGCGATACAAAGGACGTCGATGCCGTGTTGTGCGCCTGTTCGAACCTGCAACGCGCCTACCCGGCAATCGCGGTCGAAATACAGGCGGCACTTGGCATCGAAGGATTTGCTTTCGACATGAACGTTGCCTGCTCGTCCGCCACGTTCGGAATCCAGACCGCTGCCGACTTCATTCGTTCGGGCAGTGCCCGCTCGGTTCTTGTGATCAATCCGGAAATCTGTTCGGGCCATCTGAACTGGCAAGATCGTGACAGTCATTTCATCTTTGGCGATGTCGCCACCGCGATCCTCGTCGAAGAAAAAAGCATGGCGCCTTCCGGGCATTGGGAGATTTTGGGAACGCGGCTCAAGACCCAATATTCCAATAACATCCGCAACAATTTCGGCTTCCTCAACCGCACCCACCCTGAAAGTCGCGATGATCGAGACAAGCTTTTTGTCCAGGAAGGCCGAAAGGTCTTCAAGGAAGTCGTCCCGATGGTAGCGGAACTGATCATTGCGCAGCTTGAGCATCTTGAAATTGCACCAGCTTCGCTGCGCCGAATGTGGCTGCATCAGGCCAATGCCGGAATGAACCGGCTCATCGCATCACGGGTGCTCGGGCACGAGGCAAGTGCCGATGAAAGCCCGACCGTTCTGGATACCTATGCCAATACGTCGTCAGCCGGTTCGATCATTGCCTTCCACCTCAACAGCGAAGACCTGAAGCCGGGGGACAAGGGCTTAATCTGTTCTTTTGGAGCCGGCTATTCGGCCGGAACCGTAGCTATAAGAAAAGCCGTCTAGTCAGGTTGCCTGGGCTTGCCAAACTGCTTCAGCACATGATCAAAAACAGCTATGTGCAGGGGCGAAACAAATTCGCTGCCATAGTGAAAATTCTCGCGCCAGACGACGATCGATTCAATTCCACCCATCCCCGGAATGGTAAGCCAGACGCGATCGCCAACGTTCAGTTTGCAAACGGCATCGAAGCGGAACCCGACAACCGAGATATCGACGACATCGATTTCAAATTTGGTCGCGCCTGAGGAGCGCAACGCGGCCTTCATTTTTACGTCAAGCCGCTCGGCCCGACGCCCTTCGTGATCCCATCTTTGCCCCAAACCAGCTTTCGATGCCATCCTGACCACCCGATTCCCTTTTCTGATCTTCAAACCGTATCGAAATTTGGTTGATCAATGCTTTACACGCGACGATATTTTTCAATGGTTACCACAGGATTGACCCCGTTACCGTGTCCCCCCCTTGCGCATCTCGACACATCCCCTAGCGTTCGCAAAAGACCATGAATCGATGAGAGAGCAATGCCACAGGACCAAAACGCGCAATCACCCTTGCTGAGCTTCGATCATTTTATCACTCATTGGGCCCGCGAATGCCCGGATAGACTCGCGCTGCGACAGGAAGATCGCACGCTGACCTTCGCCGAACTTGAGGAGCGAACGGCACAGGCGGCTTCGGCAATGCTTGCTGCCGGCCTCAAAAAGGGAGACAGGATCGCGTGGCTCGGGAAGAACAGCGATCTCTATTACCAGCTTTTCTACGGAGCCGCGCGGATCGGGGTGGTGATGGTGCCGGTTGGCTGGCGACTCGCCCCGGCCGAGATTGCCTATAT
>JANNLW010000218.1:0-1425 GCA_031397145.1 Sphingomonadales bacterium
AAGCTCGACGAGCTGGACAACCAGCTTTCCTGGCCGATCAAAGGCCTGATGCAGCGCCCAGAGCGGGCAGCGACTGTCACCCTCGACCAAGGGCGAACCACTGGCCCCAGCGAAGCGCTTGGACGATTGTCCAGCGCGATCGATCCGGATCATGAAGAAAGGCAGCCCGCGTGCACCAACGCGCTGAAGAGTTGTCAAGCGATGGGCAACTTGCTCAAATCCTGCACCGAACCGCCGCTGGAGCAACTCAATGTCATATCCGGTCCCCTCGCATGCACGCAGGAAGCGTGCATAGGGCATCATCAACGCTGCGGCGAAATAGCTCGTCAGGTGGCGCCGAAAAAGCCGCTCTGCGACGCGCTCCTTGAATCCGGCACCGCGAACGAGCCATTCGATTGTCTCCTTTGCTTCCAGCTGTGCAAGCTGAAAGGCCGCACCAAAGGTGCGGCTGGCGGGGTCAAGCAATTCGGACAGCTGCAACTGCCGGGCATGAAGGTCAAGCCGCCGAAGCCGGTCGGGCATCGCATCGAGCGGTAGAACACGGATCGAAAGCTGGTGCTTTACACGCAACCGCTCGGCGATTGCATTGTAGAGATCGCCCGCGCCCAGACGCAGGTCATCGGCCAGAACCTCGGCGCTGTTGTCGAGATCGGCGAAATGGTTTCGCCAGCGCTCGATTTCACTCCGCAACTCTGCGAAGGCATCGCTATCGGTACCGATCGAACTGCCACCCCGATCGAAAGCGCGGGCAAATGCCTCCGCACCCGCCGGGGCGGCGGACAGCCATTCCTCAATTTCGGTGCGATCAATCTCGAGATCTGCAAAAAGTGGATCAGCAAGTCGTCGACGCATGGCGTCCATGCCCCCGCCGGGGTCTCCTTCGCCCGCGAAGGCGCGCGGATCGGCATCGAACTGGTCGGCAAACTTCAACAAAAGCGCAGCCGTCAATGGTCGTTGGTTGCGTTCAATCAGGTTTAGATAGCTTGGAGAAATTTCAAGCGCCTCTGCAAGCGCGGCTTGCGACAATCCTTTGGCCCGACGTCGCCGTCGCACCGTATGTCCTGCAAAAAGTTTTTGTTCAGTCATTGTAATTTCTTTACTAAATTACAATTCCATAAGCAAGGCTTCGCGACTGCAACACCGCTCAAACCCGATTCAATTCTGGATAGTTTGCCAATTTTCCCTCAAACTATGGCCAATAAGGATGCTTGAAGGCAACGATCTTCGCGTTAGTTTTGTTAAGGAGTTTACAGCTGGTGTCATATCAGGATCATATCGCACAGGCCGGTCAGTTGATCGGCGGAAAGAACGGCACATGGACCGGAATCAATGCGGAGTCCGTTGCACGGATGCGTCTGCAGAACCGCTTTCTGACCGGCCTCGACATTGCGCGTTACACGGCAAAGATCATGCGCCAGGATATGG
>JANNLW010000219.1:0-3393 GCA_031397145.1 Sphingomonadales bacterium
GCCGGCGCGGAGTTTCGTCCCGTTCCCGCCGTGCTGCTCAGCGCCATGTGGTATCAGGACGAGCGCCTCACCGGCAACGCTGCCGGGGAGTCCTCGGCAATTGTCACTTCGTCGGCCGCTTGCGCATTTGCGACAGCAGGGGAAAAGGCGAGCGCAATCGTCAACATTGCGCTGCTCATCAAGGCTGACCGCCCGGCAAATATGTTGCGGTTTCGAATGGTTGTCATGGTTCCCCCTCCCAAATTGGCCCGGTTCGGTGCCGATTTTGAATATGGACTCGAACATAGGGCCGACCAAGCTGTCAATCCATTCCAAAATCTTATGTCGCCGATTAGCAGGGTATCAATAACACGCAGTCTTTGCTTTCCGCCGTTCCAGGAAAATTGTCCGGTCTAGAACAGCGTCAATTGATGTGCATTGTCTGGCAGGAACTGAAGTTGGGCCTGATGGGCCGCCTCGACAGCGTTACGGTAATGGATTGAGCGATGCTGCTCTGCCTCTTCGAATGCAAGTGGCGACCATTCTTCTGAGGGGTAGACGCTGTTATAGATCGCTCGCGCGGCTTCGCGCAGGCGGGAATCGTGTTGCATTTATAGTCTCCTGACGATCGATAAATCGTTTCGAGAAGCTATATGTTCTTGATTTGATCCGCAAGAGCAACCGTTGTTATTTGCGTTTGCCCATTGAGGCTACCGTGTTGGCGGGTGCGGTGACCGAAGCAGGCGATGGTGCGGCAGCATGGCGAGCAGGAAACGATGGATCGTGGGTCACGACAGGTTCGCTTGCCAAGACATTTGCAGGCGGGTTTGCGGCTTTGGGTTGCTCGGCAACAGAAGCGACCTGTTCAGCCGGTTCTTGAACGGCCTGTTGCTCGTCAGTCTGATCCGAGTTGTCCTCCTGAACATTGGCGCTCGTGTTAGTGTCGTCGACAGGCTGGGTTACAGCCGCTTGAGGAGGCGAAACATTTTCGGATGACGCTTGTTCGGCTGAAACAGTTTCTGGCGGCGGAGCTTCGTTCGTGCGGCTGGTCGTCATTGTTCCGACGGCCATAGCAATGCCGAACAGGACAAACGCGACGGCCACGATGAACGCGGCAAAAGACATGCTTACTTGCCGTGTTTCGGTTTCCGGAGCTGGACCTTCGAATTTCATGCAAGTTACATATAGGGATTAAGGCTTAATGATCTGTTTCGCCTGACACGACTGTCAGTTGAACCGTCGACGCTGCTGTGCCATCGCGATTCCTGACGACAAAAGGAGAAGACAGGCATGAACTTCCAGTTTTCGGAAGAAGCAGAGGCGCTGCGTGACGAGGCGCGGAAATTCCTTTTCGGTGAATCAGGACGCGAAAAAGCGCGCGCCGTGATGGACAGCGATGCAACGCATGACACCGAGCTTTGGTCGAAAGTGGCTGAACTGGGCTGGACTGGCCTGCGGATTCCCGAAGAGCATGGCGGGCTTGGGCTTACGGTCCTCGAACTTTGTGTGCTGGCTGAAGAAGTCGGTCGTGCGCTATCTCCGGTTCCCTTCACGTCTTCGGTTCTGATGGCAACCGAATTGCTTCTGGCAAGCGGCCATGATGCTGCCCAGGGACATTGGCTGCCCAAGCTGGCTGATGGTTCGGCGATCGGGACTGTGGCGTGGATGGAGGGCGATGCCAAAAAACCCGACGGGACGCCGGCACTGCATTGCATCGGTGATCGACTGACAGGCGCGAAATTGCCGGTAGCCGACGGCTTGGCAGCAGATTTCGCGATTGTCACCGCACATGATGGAGAAGGCTCTCTCGTGATCGCTCTGGTCGATCTTTCAGCACAAGGCGTCACGCGGGCACCCTGCGATACGATCGAACTGGTTCGCAAGTCGGCGCGGATCAGCTTTGTCGATGCGCCATGCACCGTGCTTGCCGGGGCAGGGGAGGCCGAAAGGCTTCGCGCCAAATTCCTCCACGGCTCGGCCATCTTTCTCGCGTTTGAAGGTCTGGGCGGGGCGGATGCCGCAATGGAAATGTCCGTTGCCTATGCGCAGGACCGTGTTGCCTTCGGGCGAAAGATCGGTGGCTACCAAGCGGTCAAGCATCGCTGTGCGGATATGTATATCAAGAACCAACTGGCCCGCAGCCATGCCTATTATGGCGCGTGGGCGCTTCTGACCGGCGCTCCGGAACTGGCACAAGCGGCGGCTGGTGCTCGCGTTTCTGCGATTGATGCGTTCCAGTTTGCCGCGGAAGAGAATGTGCAACTGCACGGCGGCATTGGCTTTACGTGGGAAAGCGACTGCCAGTTCTATTACCGCCGCTCGCGATTGCTGGCATTGAGCCTGGGATCGGGAGCGTTCTGGTCAGACCAGCTTGTACGCTCATTGGAGCAACGCAACACAGAACTTGCGGTTTGAGGAGAATAGAGATGGATTTCGAAGATACGGCCGAAGAAGCTGCCTTTCGCGTTACCGTTCGCGACTGGATGGCTGCCAATGCGGCTGAGTACAAGACGCCGGTTGACCATGATGGCGATCTCGTCGCCCGCGCCAAGGCGTGGCAGGCGAAGAAATATGCGGCAGGCTATGTCGGCATCACCTGGCCCAAGGCTGTCGGGGGGCAGGGCGGCACCGCGATGCAGCAGATCATCTTCAATCAGGAAGAAGGCAAATATTGGGTGCCTTCAGGCATATACGCAATAGGCCTGGGTATGTGCATTCCGACGGTGTTCTCGCATGGCCGCCCGGAAATCATGGCGCGCTACGTACCAGTCGCAATGAAAGGCGAGGAAATCTGGTGCCAGCTATTCTCCGAACCAGCAGCAGGTTCGGATCTTGCCGGGATCCGCACGAAAGCCGAGCGCGATGGCGACGGCTGGGTGATCAATGGACAAAAAGTCTGGACATCAGGTGCTCACCGTTCGGATTACGGGATTGTCGTCTGCCGCACTGACCCGAATGTGCCGAAGCACAAAGGGCTGACGATGTTCATCATCAACATGAAGGCCCCCGGAGTTGAAGTTCGCCCGATCAGGCAAATGGCTGGCGCCAGCGAGTTCAATGAAGTGTTCTTCACCGATGTCCGAATCGCCGATGATCACAGGCTGGGTGAAGTTGGCGATGGCTGGAAAGTATCGCTGACCACATTGATGCATGAACGTCTGGCCGTAGGTGGAAAACCGACAAGTTCGCCCGGTGTGCAGGAAATGATCGCCCTTGCACGTGCAATCGACACGGATGAAGGCAATGCGCTCGAACAAAGCCATGTCCGCCAGAAAATAGCCGAGGTCTACATCCAGGACCGGGGGATTTCTTTGACCCGTATGCGGACTTTGTCCGCGCTTTCGTCAGGCCGCACGCCGGGACCGGAATCAAGCATTTCCAAGGTCGTTGTGGCCAAGATGATGCAGGATATGG
>JANNLW010000224.1:0-2365 GCA_031397145.1 Sphingomonadales bacterium
TGGCGCATGCAGCGGCTTCGATGGTCGAAAAACTCCGCGTCGAACCCGGTGACGGATTGCTGTTCGCCAATGGCGGTTTTGCGACGCATAATCATGCGATCATCTTGACGACGCGCCCCCAACCAGCCGGAACCTTTCCGCAGGATTACGACTGCCAGGCCGAAGCTGATGCGCGTCGGGGGCCGATCCCTGATCTGGTCGATGGTTATGAAGGCCCGGCCGAGATCGAAACCTATACGGTCCTCTATGATCGCGAGGCGCACCCGAAGTTTGGCGTAGTGTTGGCAAAAATGCCCGATGGTCGCCGCGCGATTGCTCGCGTGCCGGCCGAAGACGAAGCGATGATTGCCTTCCTGACGTCCGGCAAGACAGAACCCGTCGGAACAACAGGGCGTGTCGTTCGTAAGGGCGAATTCAGCCTTTGGTCGAGCCACTGATTTACAACGCCCCGGCGAACGCCTTATCAGGGCGCAAATATCCGGGGATATCAATGCGGACTATCATTTCCGGCCTCATCCTGATGGCCACATTTCCTGCCCTTGCCCAAACACCCCCTCTCCCGCGCGATGCGCCCTATCCGGGGACGATGACGCTCAACGTCGATGCGACGGACACCGAGCAGGGGATCTTCCGCGTCACCCAATCGATCCCCGTTGCGGCTGCCGGCCCTATGACGCTCAATTTTCCCAAATGGCTGCCGGGCAATCATGCGGCGCGTGGGCAGATCGAAAAACTGGCGGGTCTGGTGATCCGGGCCAACGGTAAGACGCTAGTCTGGAAGCGTGATCCGGTCGATGTCTATGCTTTTCATGTCGACGTGCCGGAAGGGGCGCGGCAGCTCGATCTGTCCTTCAAATTCCTGTCCGCAACCGAAGACGATCAGGGCCGAGTGGTTGTTTCGCCTGAAATCATCAACCTCCAGTGGCAGTCTGTCTCGCTCTATCCGGCGGGCTGGGCGACACGACGGATTCCGGTATCGGCCAGCGTGACCCTGCCCACAGGTTGGCGCGCCGCGACTGCGCTTCGCCCGCAACCGGGATCCGCCGCTGGCGCGCGCATCGCCTATGCAACCGTCGATTATGAAACGTTGGTTGATTCGCCCATATTCGCCGGCAAATATTTTCGTGCTGAACCGCTCGGGCAGAATGTCACGCTCAACATCGTCGCCGATGAAGCCAAATATCTGGCGGCAACCCCGGCCCAGATCGAGGTGCACCGCAAGCTGGTCGATCAGGCCGTCAGGCTGTTCGGCACGCGCCCGTTCGACCATTATGACCTGCTTCTCGGGTTGACAGACCGTATCGGCAGCATCGGGCTCGAGCATCACCGCTCATCCGAGAATGTGGCCAATCCGGAATATTTCACCGAATGGGCCGCGGGACCTGGCCGCCGCAACCTGCTTGCACATGAATTGAGCCATAGCTGGGTTGGAAAATACCGGCGCCCGGCAGGCCAGATGGTGCTGGATTTTGCAACGCCGCTCGTCAACGACCTGCTCTGGGTCTATGAGGGGCAGGACCAGTTCTGGGGCTATGTGCTGGGCGCCCGGTCCGGCCTGTTCACGAAGGCCGAAACGCTCGATGCGCTCGCCTCGATCGCCGCCGGTCTCGATATCCGCCGCGCCCGCGAATGGCGCGATCTGGCTGACACCACGTACGACCCGATCATCTCCGCACGTCGCCCAAAAGGTTGGGTGAGCTACCAGCGCAGCGAGGATTATTACAATGAAGGCCTGCTGATCTGGCTTGAAGTCGACGCGATGCTGCGTGCGCAGACCGGCGGTGCAAAGGGCATGGACGATTTCGCGCTTGCCTTTTTCAGCGGTTCTCAGGGCGACTTCGCGGCGAGAGGTTTCACCTTTGATGAGGTCGCGGCCACGCTCAAGACGCTTTCACCCTATGATTGGGCGGGCTTTCTCGCGCGGCGAACAACCGAAAAGGCGGCCAGTGCACCCATGGGAGGCATCACGCAGGGCGGTTATCGCCTTGTCTATGGCGACGAACCGACGCCTTTCTTCAGGGACAAGGAAAAGCGCGCCGCCGAACAGGACCTCAGCTTTTCGATTGGCCTGACCATTGGCAAGGGTGGAAAGGTCAACACGGTGATCTGGGACAGTCCGGCCTTCAATGCCGGGCTTACTTCGGCTGCGGAAGTCATAGCCGTGAACGGGCAGGTCTATTCGGAAACCGCAATGACCGAGGCGATTTCTGCGGCAAAAGGCGGGAGCGATCCCATTCGCCTGATCGTTAAATCCGGAAACCGTGTTCGCGAGATCGCCATCGCCTGGAACGCCGGGCTGCGTTATACCAGGCTGGAGAAAACCGGAACTGGCGAAACGAGCCTCGACGTGCTGCTGCGTCCGCGT
>JANNLW010000276.1:0-1422 GCA_031397145.1 Sphingomonadales bacterium
CAAGGATTATGGCATTCTCGGCAAGGTGATCAGCAAGTTTGACCAGGTAAAATTCTGATCGCAGCTTTTCTGTTCAATCCTGCATGATTTCAGACACAAAAAACCCGCCCCGGCCAATACCGGGGCGGGTTTCGTTTGCCGGTATGGCCCCTACATCTTGTAGGAGACGCGCAGATATCCGAACTGGCCCGGCACGTCATAGGTTGTCGGGTCATAGTTGTTCACGCTGCATGTGAAGCATGCTGGCGGATCCTGATTGAACACGTTGTTGACGCCAAGCGTGAACGCGACCCTTTTGTCGAGAAACGACGGCGTGAACATCAGCTGGATATCGCCATAGAAACGGCTATCCAGCTGGTTCGTGCCCGCCGGCCCGCCCTGTTCGATTACGCTATCAATGTAGCGAGCCGTGAAGGATGCGCCGAAATCGCCGCTATTCCAGTTGACAGTCGCATTCCCTTTGAACTTGGGGAACGCCTGATCCGGGCTTCCGCGTTCAGTGCCCTTGCGATCCAGAACGACGAAGCCATTGGACGCAGTCAGCACATATTTCAGCAGCCAGGTCGCATTCGCTGTTAGGCCAAATGTGCCGATCCCCGTGTCGGGTGTCAGGTAGTTCATTGTGACGTCGAGACCCTTGGTACGGATACTGTCGAGGTTCTCAAGTGTCCCATCGATCTGGTTGATGAATCCATTGTTCGTCCGCACTACCCGCGCACAGCTTGCTGCGTCGCCAAGCAGTGCACAATTGTTCAATGTCAGGTTTGGATCAACCGCGCCAATCGCCTTCTTGACACGAATATCGTAGTAGTTCGCCTCAATAGTGAAGCTTCTAGCAAACCCTCCGTTGCGGGCCCAGGCCGGGGAATAAACCGCACCCAGCAAAATGTTCCGCGATGTTTCCGGCTTCAGACTGGTGCTGCCCTGCGTGATGATCGGAAGTTGCCCGCCAAGATCTTCAGCATAACTGCCATTCGCAGGCACACCGTCGGCGATGCAATTTGCCTGCACAACAGGGTTAGTTTGGAACAAGCCGCCAGGAGCGCTGGTGCAAGGATCGTTGGCCGGAAGATCGAAACGCGACCGTCCTCCGAACAATTCACCGAGGCTTGGAGCACGGAAACCGGTCGAATAGGAACCACGAAGTAGCAGATCCTCAACAGGCTTCCAAAGTCCGGTGCCAGTAAATGTCGTGCTGCTGCCGCTGATCGAATAGCTCGAATGCCGCACTGCACCATTCACTTCAAGAGAATGGAAGAAAGGCTTTTCCTTCAAAAGCGGAATTCGTAATTCACCGTAAATTTCGTCAACATTGTATCGGCCCGCGGCAGGCTGCGCGGGAATATCGGCGCTGAAGCCCGCCGCAACAATAGGATCAGGATCGAAGCTGGCGCTCTGGATCCGATGCTCAAAACCGATCGC
>JANNLW010000327.1:0-3916 GCA_031397145.1 Sphingomonadales bacterium
GTCACGGAGGGGTTGAAGAGCATGTCCATAGACGCGACTGCACGACCGAGATCGGCCCCGTTCTGGAAACCGACGAAGATCCCTTTAGAAAGCCTGCCTTCGAACCAGCCACGCGCTGGGCCTTCGCCAACTACAAGCACACGGTGCTTTACTCCGCGGCGCTCCAGCTTTTCGATGACCTCGGAAAAGACGTCGAGACCCTTTTCCATGACCAAGCGTCCGATAAATCCTATCACCGGTTCATCATCACCTATGCCCTGAGCGCGACGCCATGACATGTCGCGTTTCTCCGGCGCAAAAATTTCCCGATCAACACCCCGAGTCCAGATGCCGACATCATAGCTCATCCGTTGCTCGCGAAGCACTTGTGCCATGGATTCAGAGGGCGCGACGATCGTGTCGCATCGCCGATAAATACGCCGCAACATGGCTTCAACGGCCGGTTCCAGGAAGGCAAGACCATAATAGCGCGGATATGTTTCAAAGCGTGTGTGTACGGATGCCACAATCGGCAGTTTGCGGGCGCGAGCAAAACTGACAGCCCTGTGACCAACAATGTCGGGGCTTGAGATGTGAATGAGGTTGGGGCTGAACGTCTTGAGGTCACGTCTTACGCGCCGCGAGAGTGCGAGCGGGAAACGATATTCTCCCCGGCCGGGAAAAGCGAACGACGGGATGCTCACTAAATCTCCGGTCGGTGGGAACGCAGGCGTCGCCGTCGTCGGTGAATAAACCCGCACCGCTGCACCCGATTTCAGGAGATAACCCACCAGTCGGTTGAGTGCCTGGTTGGCACCGTCGCGCACATAGTTATAGTTGCCGCTGAACAAGGCAATACGAAGCGATGAAGCATCCATCCGCTGTGCAATAGTCGATCACGCATCAGAATGCCAGTTCGGCCCAAACCGGCAAATGGTCCGAAGCACGCTTTGCTTTGGCCGTATTATGTGTGCCGGATCCCAATATTCTAAGATTCTCGCCAACCATGATGCGATCGAGGCGCGCTACGGGGCGTCGGGAATGAAAGCTCGGGCCGGTAAAGGCGATGCGATACTCGTGCAGGAATTCAACCAGACAGCCGCGATGATGTGCCCATTCGTTCAAATCGCCCATCAGGACGGTCGGCATCTTGGTCGTCTTGCGCGCGATCGCCTCCAGTATGGCGCGCACTTGGCGCCTGCGCCAAAGGCCTGACAGATCGAGGTGCATGCCAACGACGCGCAGTTTATCGTCGCCGATCTTCAAATCTGCCATAACCGCGCCGCGCGGTTCGAAGGATGGTATTTCCAGGATCGTTTGATCCAGGACCTCAACATGTGAACGAACAAGTATGGCATTTCCATGCCAGCCGATACCAACCTTTTTAGTGTCAAATTCGATCGGAAATAATCCACTATGCTCGGCCATCACGTTATGTGGCAGTGCGGATTTTCGATCGCCGAACCGTCGATCGGCCTCCTGGAGCGCAATTATATCCGGACCAATCTCGTTTATGACGGAAAGGATACGTTCTGGCCGACGCAAACGGTCAGTGCCGATGGCCTTGCGGATGTTATAGCTGGCAACCCGGATCACGAAGCCACGCTAGCTGCTTCCTCAGCGGCGGCCAAGCCCAAGTGCTGAAAAGCTGTTCTGATCAATTTTCAACCGCAGTGTCACGAACGGTCCGCTCCGGGTGTAGCGGCTTTCCTCAAAGTCGCGATCATGAAAGCCCACGACGTTGTAGCCGACCGAAACATAGGTGTTTTTCATCGGCGATATCCCGACGATTGGTCCGCCAGACCAGGCATAGGACCGTCCACCCGGATTCTGGCGCAGTGTCCCGGCGACACCAATATCAAAGGTTTCGCTGAGGTCGAAACGGATATCGGCACCGAACACATTGCTCCAGCCTTTCAAGTCATCCGCGCCGAACCTGTCGAACACATATCTGGTGCCCCAGAATGCAGATAGCTCGCTGCGGCCAAGATAAGTGCCGTCGTCGCGTTTTTGAGTTGGTGACCAGTTTAGCGCAAAACTGTTGATGATGCGGCGCGAAGTTGCATCTCCGTCAATTGTCAGCGACGCACCACCAATGGGTCCTGCCTGTCCGAATATGGCACCACGCACCTTGTCCTCGCGCACTTCGAGCTTTTCGAGAAAGGCAAAGCGACTGTCATCGGGGCGGTTGGCCCAGCTGATCGCGATGGCCTTGGCGTCGGTGCGCGGACCGCCCTTCTGGTTGGCCCGGAACCAGGTCAATCCGCCGCCAAAGGCGCGCCCTTCGCCAATTTGACGCAGTCCGGAAACGGTCAGTCCATACCGATCACCCAGATCGCCGTTGCGATATTCCGCACGACCGGCCAGACTCCAGCGCGCACCGCGATAGGTTGCGCCAGTCGTTACCGCAGAGAAGTCCTCGGTAAGCGCTCCATCTGTTCCTATGAATCCGCCTGATGCAACTGGATGCGCAGGGTTAAGGACGCGCGCCGGATCAACGCCGCCGAGCGTTCTGTTCCCATCGAGCGTAAAGTCCACCGTGAGTTTCTTGTTTATTGGCAGTGATTGGGAAAGGCCATATGCTGCAAAGCTGCGTGGGCCATATTCATTTGTCGATTGCTGGTTGGCGCTTGCGACGAGGCGCCCGCCCGTCCAGGGCTTTATGTCGAACCCGATCCGAGCCGTGCGCGCATCGATCGTATCTCCATCGGCAATTTCATATCCGCCGACCAGAGTTACGTCATCGGTCACGGCAAAGCGGGCAGAGAGTTTGTGCCGCGCCGGAAAGTCGATACTTTGATTCTTGCCGCTGACGGGGACTTCGGTCTGCGCATCGAGTTCGAGCTTGTTGTCAAAGAACCGCTTGGTTGCACCGAGTTGGGCAATGGTCGAACTCGCCGTTCTACCGTCATCAAGCCTGTCATTCGCGACGGTCACACCCGCGCGCAGGCCAAGTCCACCCGCGCGATATTCGGCAAGCGCACGGCCTGCAGCACGACGCGCGACGCTGCCGATATAGTCTTCGTTCCAGGCACTACCGACAATCGAGAGGTCGGGCGTCACTCGAACACGTCCATCAAGGCCGAACTTGCGCGTTCCGTTTTCTGAGCCATTGGTCTGACCGATGCCATATCCGGCCTCCTGTTCGCGCGCATAGGCAAGCAGGTCGAGCGTTTTACCATGATGTTCTGCCTCGACCAACCAAGCTGTAGACGTGCCGCTGTTTAACCCTGTTGGGCCAGAATTTGGTGTTGCATCGCTGACACCGAATTCCGCGCGCACTTCTGTGTTAGTGTTGGGCGTGTAGCGCAGATCGACACCACCCATATTGGTTTTCGTCAGATCGTTTTCGTCATGAATCGCAGTTGCTCCCACCGTCAACGTCTTCGCGGTATTCGACCAACTCGCACGACCGCCTGCGTTGAGTACACGCTGGGCAACGCCATCCACTTCATAGTCAATGATGATGAACTGTGGATCGAGCAGGCTCGAGCGGCTAAGCACAGGCTCGCGGAAGCGCAGCGTTCCAGAGATATAGTCGATGTCATAGTCGATATGACGCACCAGAGTACGGCTTTCGACGATGCGATCTGAACGCAATCGATCGCGGATCTCGATGACCACGCGTTCGGAATTGGGCAAAATGTCGCGCGCGCCCAATGCATAGGGTCCAGTAAGTCCATTGCCTTGAATTTCTTCGCGGCGATGGCGATAGGGCGTGTCTGCGGCAAAAGCCGTGGCGCTGACGTGTTCGCTGCCATATTCTGCCTTCACGCCATTGAACGCGCGTTGGTAGCGCGTCAGTTGCGGTTCATTGATCCCGGTCTCATAGTCACCGAACAGCGCGTAGAACTGCGGTCGTTCGATCCTTAGATAGAGTTTGCGAACGCTGGCCGCGTCGTAGCGGCGTTCGCTACGGTCCGCATAGATCGTATAA
>JANNLW010000359.1:0-10374 GCA_031397145.1 Sphingomonadales bacterium
ATTTTGATGAAGGCGGGCTTTATGCTTTCGGGCGACAGGCCGAAGCCATCCATCGGGACGTGGTCCAGCTCGCGCTCGCACTTGGGCGGATCGCTGAACAAGAGGCACTGGTCGAGGTGCTCAATGAATTCGGCCCGCTCTACCGCGCTGCGCTGGTCAGGCGCATGCTGTGGCGATTGGGTGTGGCGTCGCAGGGTGGCGACGCCGATATCGCCCTTGTGCAAACGATCGAAGCCGCGCTCGTGGATAGCAGGGTTGGCATTGACCGCTTCTTTTTCGATTGGGCCGGGGGGCAAAGGCGCAAACCATCCTCGGCTGATGATGTCTATGAAAGTTCGGCGTTTGCTGGCTTTCGCTCGCTGATTTCGGCCTACAAGTCTTCACGTCGTCTCGATCACATCTATTGGTCGGGCGCGGACCCGGTTTCCATGCCGATCGAGACGGTCGAACGGCTGTGGTCGCGCATCGCCGATGATGATGACTGGTCCGCGTTGGAAACACAGATTGCCATTATCCGCGACATGGGTGAGGCTTTAGGGTGTTAGCCAATCAATTCTTGCGGGGCCGGCTTGGGGGTGTTGCCGGCGGCTTTGTGGAAGGGGCTGCATTGGGCGGCGCGCTGGCGGGTTGGATCTGCGCAAGGTTGGCCGGCGAAATCGAGACACCGAACAGTCGCCACCGACCCGCAGACCATTCGTAAACCAGATCGAACCCGATTGCCGTTGGGCGCAGGCCGAAAAAGCCGCGCAGTTGCATTACGGTTGGACCCAGCATCTTTGGCGGGGCGGAGAAGGTCGGCGTGAGAAGCAGCGTATTGGAGAGATCGATCCCGCTTTGGCGAAGGCTTGAAAAGGTTTGCCCAAGCGAAGCGGAATCGTTGCGCACCTGGAATCCGGTGGCAGAAAGATCGCGCAGCACCGAATAATTGCCTGCGAGATTGGCATGATGCACCGCCGCCATCGTACTCCAGACGAGCTTGTTGAGTTGAAGTGCGTCGGGAATGGGAACAGATGACGGCGCGGGTCGTGCCGCAGGCGGAGAAGCCTGTTGGGCCATGACCGGAGGTGCCGCAGCTATGAACAGGCCGAATGCGACCGGCAAGAAACGAAGGGCCGGAGCATGAAGCCCCGGCCCGGTGTCAAGCCGAATCTGCGAAAACCCTACCATGCAAACTGGAACCCGCCGCGCGCGCCGACTTCGCCCGAATCGAGGCCGATGCCGACGCCCGCCGAAATGATTGCCTTGTCGCTGACCCGCGCCGAGAAAGCTGTCGTCGCCGCCGTCCTGTTCTGGTAGTAACCGATGCCGCCCGAAACCGCGAACTTCGCACCCGCCGGAACCGATGGCGAGTCAAGCGCGAGGGCAATCGCAACGCCCTCATTGGCCTTGCGGATGTCGCGACGGTTGATTTCGGACAGGGTGAACAACGATCCCACCTGGCCCTGCAACGTGCCGATTTGCACACCTTGCGCCGCGAGGCCCGATTGCAGGCTCGAGATTGAGGAACCGATCGAAGACGTTGCAACATCGCGACCGATCGTGCCGGTGGCATCGACCGTCAGCAAGAAGGTCGGGCCAGCCTGCGCCGCTGTACTGGCCGTCACGTCGCCAATCGTGACCGAACTGCTTGTCCCGCCGACGACAACCTGATTGGCGCGAGTCGTCGTGGCCGCGAAGCCGACAGCTGTTGCGCCAGCAAAGGCTGATGTGGCACCCGAACCGAGCGCGCTGGCATTCGTGGCGCTTGCGGCAGAACCAAAACCAAGCGCTGCGGCGTTCATGCCCGAAGCATTGGCATTCTTGCCGATTGCGGTGGACTGAACACCCGAAGCCGTCGCCTGATGACCGGCAGCAAGGCTGAGATTGCCTGTTGCCGCAGACTGCCAGCCAAACGCCTGCGCGCCGGTCGCGGTTGCGCGCGATTCACCACCGATTGCTGTCGAATGATGGCCGGAAGAAAGCGCCTGATCACCAAAGGCCGCAGCATCTTCAGCCGTTGCCATAGCAAGGTTGCCGATTGCGACAGAGGTGCCGGTTGACGCCGCACCCGACGGGGTCACGCCATTTGCGGTCACGGCTCCATTGCCGATTGCGATCGACCCAATCGCAGCAGCCGCAGCCCCATTGCCACCTGCAAAGCTGTTGTCGCCCGAGGCAACCGCCAGATTGCCGTTTGCGGCGCTGTTCGCGCCGGTCGCCTGTGCCTGATTGCCGAACGACGAAGCGTTGGCTCCCGAGGCGACAGCACTCTTGCCCACAGCCGTTGCGCGGACATTGGTGGCCTGGGCCTGATGACCGACGGCGGTTGCAAACTGCATCGAAGCATTCGCCTGCCAGCCAAAGGCCTGAGCCCCGATTCCGGTTGCGTCGGATTCGCCGCCAATCGAGGTGGAATGAAAACCGGTCGCATTGGCCTGATCGCCAATAGCCACAGCATCTTCGTTCGTCGCCGAAGCGAGGTTTCCAATCGCGACCGACGCTCCGAGAGACGCCGCGCCCGATGGCGTGGTTCCCTGTGCCGTCGCAGCGCCGACGCCGAGCGCAATGGAGTTGATTGCGGCGGCATTGGTGCTCTGGCCGATGGCAATATTGCCGGCCAGCGCCGCATTGGCACCGTCACCCACAGCAAAAGCCGAATTGCCATTTGCAGTGGACAGGTTGCCAAGCGCCACCGCCCCCTGCCCATTCGCGGTATTGTCCGCGCCGATGGCAACAGCGCCGGTGCCGGTCGCAACGTTCGGATCGCCAATCGCGACCGCGCCGTTGCCCGTCGCTATATTGCCCAGCCCCACCGAAACAGCCGCACCGCCCGTGGCAATTGCCCCGGTTCCGATTGCGACCGCATCACCGCTATCCGCGGTGCTGCCATTACCAACCGCTATCGCGTTGGCGCCGGTTGCGACAGGAGTTTGGCCCGCCATCGGATCCACATTGACCTTGACAAACTGGGTCGCTGCGGCGGCCGTGTTGGCCGTAGCAAGCGCCGTGTTGGCCGTGGATTGCGCACCGGCCGCAGCCATGCCCGCTGCGTCTGCCGTCGTCTGCGCCGTCGCGGCGTTGGTGAGCGCCGTGTTGGCCGTCATCTGCGCCCCATTGGCTGTCGTCTGCGCTGCTGCCGCATTCAGAATCGCCATGTCGGCGGTGGCTTGCGCCGCTACCGCTTTGGCATCCACCACGTTGAGCTGGTCGAGATTGACAGCATCGGTGCCGAGCGTTGCGGCGGCGAGATTGCTGATCTGCCGTTCGGTACCGACATCGCCGACCGAGACCGTATTTGCCCGCCCGTTGGTGTGCGATCCGCTGCCGAGTGCGACCGACCTCGCGCCGTCCGCTATCGCGCCACTGCCCAAAGCGGACGATGACGTTCCACTGGCCAATGTGTCGGCACCCACTGCGGTGGTGAGATCACCGCTGGCGATGCTGTTCACACCAGAAGCTAAAGAAGCAACTCCAGACGCGATTGTGTTGGTCCCGGTTGCCGTCGATGCCGTGCCTGAGGCGTTGGCCAGAAAACCGACCGCGACGGAAGTATCGCCAGCGACCGTCGCCAACGAACCGATCCCGACAGAGCCGAAGCCGGCGGACGTCGCTCCCCCAATTGCAACCGTGAACTGGTTGCTCGCGATCGAGCCTGTTCCCAGGGCAGTGGCGAACTCGCTGTTGGCGATAGTATCTGCGCCGAGCGAAGTGGCGTTCGGTCCCGACGCCATCGCCCGCAGCCCGATTCCCGTGGCATTTAGCCCGGAGCTTTCTGCACCGCCGCCGATCGCGATGGACTCACTGCCGGAAGCGATAGCGGGCGCAGCAATGCTGTTGACCACGACAAACGGCGCGCTCCCGAATGTCACGCTAGCAAGTCCCGCGTTAAACTGGTTCAGGTTAATGGCGTCGGTGCCGAACGTCCCGTTGGCGACGTTGACCAACCGCCGCTCCGCACCAGACGACCCGAACGACACCGTATTTGCGACATCCGCCACTGAGCCTGTGCCAATCGCGACCGCGTTGAGTGCCGTCACCTGCGTGTTCGCGCCAATCGCGACGCCGCCCTGCTCGGAGACGCCGGCGCTGCGGCCCAGCGCGACCGACGATGTGGCATTCTGCGTGATCGCCCCGCCGACGCCCACCACGATCGAATCGTTCGAGAATGCACCGCCGCCAAGCGCGACGGTGTTGTTCCCTATGGCGCGGGAATTCGGGCCGATGGCGGCTGAGAACAGACCATCCGCCTGCGCACCCGAGCCGAACGCAGCGCCGCCCTGCCTTGCGCTGGCCTGCGGGCCCACGGCCGTCGAGAATGAATCCACGGCAGACGAAAACGCGCCAAGGGACAGTGAAGCGAAGCCGTCGCTCAGCGCATTGGAGCCTCCTGCAAACGCAAAATCCTGCTGGGCAACGGATTGAGGCCCAATCGCTATGGATGACGCTCCGTTAGCCAAGGCATTGTCGCCGATCGCAATCGAGGACAGGCCGATCGCCTGAGACTGGTTGCCCAACGCGGTCGAGCGGTCGCCGGTCGCCTTTGTCTGGTTGCCATAGGCGGCACTCATGGATCCTGTCGCGCTCGACAGGGCACCGCTGGCTGTGGCGGCCTGACCAGTTGAGACCGCACCCGCACCGGTCGCGACAGAATCAACCCCGGAGGCGTTCGCGGCGACGCCCAGCGCGGTTGCCCGATCGGCCGTCGCCATTGCCGTCGTGCCGGCCGCAAGTGACGAGAGTCCGCTTGCTACTGTTTGATCGCCGACTGCGGTCGAAAAATCGGCGCTGGCGACGGAAAGGAATCCGATTCCGACGCCAGAAGCCCCCGACACACTCGCACTGTCTCCGAAGGCAACCGCGCTTGTACCCGTTGCGGAAGCAAAGGAGCCATAGGACGCAGCTCCCGCCCCGCTCGCAACCGCCATGAAGCCGGTGGCCGTCGCACCGAGGTTGCTGGCGACCGCATTTGCTCCTGTCGCAGTTGCAGCGATATCAGTAGCCGATGCGTTGTCGCCCACAGCCACTGCACTCGCGCCGGAAGCCACAGAATTCGTGCCGAGGGAATTTGACATGGCTCCGGAAGCCCGCGCGTTGAAACCCAGCGCGTTTGCCTGAAGTCCGGTTGCCTGCGCCACTGCTCCAAAGGCAGAAGACATATCTCCGGATGCAAACGACGTCGCGCCGCTCGCTGTCGAAGCAATCCCGCTTGCGTTCGCAAATTCTCCAAATGCCGACGAGTTCGCTCCGGATGCGTTCGAAGTCCCGCCGACTGCAGTCGAAAAATCTCCTACTGCAAAGGCTCCATCGCCCACTGCCAGAGAATCTATCCCGGAAGCCAAGGAAAACGAACCGATGGCATTTGCGAAATCGCCCGTAGCCGCAGCCCCGACTCCCAGCGCGTTGGCCTGAAGGCCGGAGGCCGACGCATTTGCGCCGACGGCCGTGGCCTGATCTCCCGCGGCAATGCTGTTCACCCCGCACTCGGTGCTGGCCGCGCCGGTGCCAACATTGCATTCGACTGTGGCGTCTGCCCATGCGGTCGCTGTCGTCGCGAGCGCGGTCAGGCTGACGGCGACAAAGAGTGTTGTGCGAAGGTGCGAATATTGGCGGGACATGAGGCTGCTCCTGTTAACCATGTTTGCACAAGCTATATGGAAGGCAGGGCTCGATCGGATGCAGCGCGGCGCAAATAAGGCGCGCAAGCCATTAAGAAACTGGAGAAGTTGTCGTTTGCTCCCGAATATGACCGACGCGATGTTGCAGTCCTGAAAAGGCTCGCCTAGTGGACGATCAGCATGTCAGCCTCCGAGATCATTTCGTATGAACCCGCCACCGGCGCCGAATATTGGCGCCGAGCGATCAGCGATGTGGATGCGGAAGTTGCCATTTCTCGCCAGCATTGGGCAGAATGGGCGTCACAGCCCGTCACCGTCCGGATGGAAGCGCTCCGGCGCTTTGCCAATGTCGTGCGCAGCAAGGCCGATGCGCTTGCCGACTGCATATCCCGCGAAACCGGCAAGCCGTTGTGGGAAGCACGGACCGAAGCCGAGGCGGTCATCAACAAGGTAGAGATTTCGATCTCTGCCTATTCGGAGCGGACATCGCAGCGCAGGCTTGAAGGCAATCTCGGCGCGAAGATGGCGGTTCGGCACAAGCCGCACGGCGTGCTCGGGGTGCTCGGCCCCTATAATTTTCCGGCGCACCTGCCCAACGGGCATATCGTCCCGGCCCTGATCGCGGGCAACGCCGTTGTCTTCAAACCCTCCGAAAAAACCCCCGCGACCGGCGCAATGCTTGTCGAATGCTATCATGACGCGGGCATTCCGAAAGACGTAGTCCGGCTTGTTATTGGCGGCCCTGATGAGGGGCGCGCCTTGGCCGGACATGCCGATATTGATGGTCTGCTGTTCACCGGGTCAGCGCGTACCGGCATTGCACTCAACCGACAGTTCTCCGATATGCCGGGCAAGATCCTGGCGCTCGAAATGGGCGGGAACAATCCTTTGATCGTTTGGGATGCGGCCGATATCCAGGCCGCCGCGATCCTGGTCGTCCAGTCAGCGTTCCTGAGTGCAGGCCAGAGATGTACGGCCGCCCGCCGACTGATTGTGAAGGATGGCGCGCACGAGCCGCTGATTGACGCGGTCCGTAAGCTGGCTGATCGCCTGATCGTGGCCGAGCCGCATGCCGCGCCGGCTCCCTATATGGGCCCGGTGATCGATAATGAGGTTGCCGATGGCCTTCAGGAAAGTTTCCTTGCCCTGATGATGAAGGGCGGCCAGCCGATCAAACAGCTGGACCGCATGATCCCTGATCGCCCCTTCTTGTCGCCTGCAATCATCGACACGACAAATGTCGCGGAGCGCCCCGATGTCGAATTGTTCGGCCCGATCCTGCAGGTTATTCGCGTCGCCGATTTCGACCAGGCCCTGATCGAAGCGAACAATACGCGCTATGGCCTGTCTGCTTCGCTCGTCGGGGGATCGCCCGAGCTATATGACAAGTTCTGGGCCAATATCCGGGCCGGCATTGTGAACTGGAATCGGCCGACCAACGGTGCCCCTTCAAATGCGCCGTTCGGTGGAATCGGGCTATCAGGCAATCATCGACCGAGCGCCTATTATGCTGCTGATTATTGTGCCTATCCGGTGGTTTCAACCGAGGAAGAACAAGCAAGGGCTTCGATCGGTATCGGTTTGCGGGATGTCACCCAAAGCTGAACTAGCGGGCCGAAAACAAAGACTGGTTTGAGCTTTTATCCGTCTCCCCCCAATTATGCGGCATGAATACTTCCCCTCTCCCTCCCAAGGGTCGGGTCCTGCTCGTTGGGGCAGGGCCCGGTGATCCGGGCCTGCTGACGCTCAAGGCGGCCGATGTGCTCGCCCGGGCTGATGTTGTCGTGCATGATGGTTTGGTCGATGCTGCCATTCTGGCACTGGCCAATCCTGCCGCGCGGCTGATCTCGGTCGCGAAACAGCGCAGCCGCCATTCGGTACCGCAGGAGGGAATCAACACTATCCTGACCGCCGAAGCGCAGGCCGGCAATCTGGTCGTGCGACTCAAGGGAGGCGATCCGTTTATTTTCGGTCGAGGGGGTGAGGAAGTTGAAGCCTGTCGCGCCGCAGGCGTTGCGGTCGAAGTCGTTCCTGGCATCTCGGCAGCGATCGGCTGTGCAGCGGAAGCAATGCTCCCGTTGACGCACCGCGACGCATCAAGCGCGGTCAGTTTCGTTGCCGGCCAATGCAAGGGGCTGTCCGAGCAGGACTGGTCAGGCCTTGCTGGAAAGGGGCGGACGCTGGTCATCTACATGGGCGTTTCCACTGCCGAAGACATTGCCGAAAAGCTGATCGCGGACGGCGTTTCGCCGGACATGCCGGTCGCCGTGCTGGAGCGGGGTACACGCGAAGGGGCGCGAGCGATCCGGACTTTGTTGACCGATTTGGGCGGGATGATCGAACGCGAAGGCGTCAAGAGTCCTGCGATCATTATCGTCGGTGAAGTGGTATTGCGCTCGGACGCCGAAGATCGGCTGGCGGCTTTTGCGCAGATGGCGGAGACAGTCGCATGATCATCCTGACCGGCAATGACCTGGCGAGCGGCGCCGTTACCTGGTGGGCAGGAAGCTGGTGGTCGCGCCATGTCGAGGATGCGGTCGACGTAGCCGAGCAGGGCGAAGCGATCCTTGCTCGTGAAGAAGGCGCACGGCGCGTCAACGGTGCCTATCTGATCGAGGCGATCTCGACAGCGGAAGGCCCGCGCCCTGCGCATATCAAGGACCGTATCCGCGCACTGGGGCCAACTGTTCGCGTCGACCTGACGCTGAAGCCTGCCGATCCCAACATCGGCGAATGGGTGATCTGACATGTACCAATATGACACATACGACCAGGCCATTGTTGACGCCCGCGTGGAAGAATTCCGAGACCAGGTGAAGCGTAGATTGTCTGGTGAAATAACCGAAGACCAGTTCAAGCCCCTCCGGCTGATGAACGGGCTCTATCTCCAATTGCACGCCTATATGCTGCGTGTCGCCATTCCCTATGGCACGCTCGACAGCCGCCAGATGCGAATGCTCGCGCACATCGCGCGCAAGTATGACCGCGATTACGGGCATTTCACGACCCGGCAAAACATCCAGTATAACTGGATCAAGCTGGACGATGCACCCGACATCCTCGCCGATCTGGCCTCCGTTGAAATGCACGCCATCCAGACCAGCGGCAATTGCATTCGAAACATCTCATCCGATCAGTTTGCCGGCGCTGCTGCTGACGAAGTTGCAGACCCCCGCCCCTGGGCCGAGCTGCTGCGCCAATGGAGCAGCTTCCATCCGGAATTCAGCTATCTGCCACGCAAGTTCAAGATCGCTGTGATCGCAGCCGATGAAGATCGCGCGGCCATGCGCCTGCACGATATCGGGATCCAGCTGATCGAACGCGACGGCATACTTGGCGCAAAATTCTTTGTTGGCGGCGGCATGGGCCGCACCCCCATGATCGCACCGGAAATCAAGGATTTCGTTCCGATCGAGGATCTTCTGTCTTATTCAGAGGCCTGTTTGCGCGTCTACAATCGCCATGGCCGCCGCGATAACATCTACAAGGCGCGGATCAAGATCCTCGTCCATGAGATCGGCGCAGCCGAATATGCGCGGCAGGTCGACGAAGAATTCCTCCATGTGAAGTCGCTCGGCATTGATCCGCCCGCGGCAGAGCTCGCCCGGATCAGCAGCTACTTCGCTCCGCCTGCCTTCGAGAGTGGCCTGAGCGATACTGTCGACCGCAGTGACCCCGATTTTTCTGTCTGGGTCGACCAGAATGTGAAGGCGCACAAGCAGGCGGGCTATGCGATCGTCAACATCAGTCTCAAACCGATAGGCGGCATTCCGGGTGACGCGTCATCGGCACAGATCGACCTGATGGCCGATCTGGCCGAGAAATTCAGCTTCGACGAACTGCGGGTTACCCATGCCCAAAACATCGTCCTGCCGCACGTCGCCAAGCGCGATCTCCATGCGATCTGGAAGGCCCTCGATGCGGCGGAACTGGCGGCTCCCAATCTTGATCTGATCAGCGATATCATCGCTTGCCCCGGCCTCGATTATTGCAGCCTCGCCAACGCTCGCTCGATCCCGGTTGCACAAAAGATTGCCAAGCGTTTCGAAAGCCTTGAACGCCAGCGCGATCTGGGGGAACTCAAGCTCAAGATTTCAGGCTGCATCAATGCCTGCGGGCATCATCATGCCGGGCATATCGGCATTTTGGGCGTCGATCGCAAAGGTACCGAGAATTACCAGCTCTCGCTTGGCGGCTCGGGCGCGGAGGATGTCAGTCTTGGCAAGATCACCGGCCCCGGCTTCGATGAAGACGGGATTGTCGACGCGATCGAACGCGTCACCGACAAATATGTCGCATTGCGCGAAGGTGGCGAACGCTTCCTCGATACATATCGCCGCGTCGGATTTGAGCCATTCAAGGAGGCGATCTATGGGTGAGTCCTTGTTGCCCGTTTCGCAGGCGAACCGTTGGCCCCGTTTTCGCACTGATGAACCGCTTGAGCAGCCTGCTGTCACGCTCGATGCCTTTCTTGATCAATCAAACGCGACGGCTGTCCGGATGGAACCTGATGAGGATGCCCGGCTCCTGATCCCGCATCTGGGGCGTCTGGCGCTTGTCGAAGTGGCCTTTCCCAAGTTTCGTGACGGACGTGGATATTCGACCGGGCGCATCCTGCGCGAGGCGGGCTATACCGGTGAATTGCGGGCGCAAGGCGATGTGCTGGTTGACCAGATCCCGCTGATGCGGCGCTGTGGATTTGACAGTTTCGCACCTGAATCGCCAATCAACGAGGATGTGGCGGCTGCCAATCTTGCGCGGTATGACCATGTCTATCAGG
>JANNLW010000364.1:0-1791 GCA_031397145.1 Sphingomonadales bacterium
CCTTGAGGTAAGCCCGCGTCGCGGGTGGCGGCAGATAGCGGGCAATTTCATATTGACGCAGGCTCGCGAGCGGGATGCCGTAGGTCCGCGCGAACTGATCCTGCGTCATGCCCAACCGATGGCGCTGGATGCGGAACCGGCGGCCCATTTGAGCCCGCTTCAACCCGGCTACACTGACGTCGCGATCCTCCGGATCATTCGGATCCGCCGGAATCGCGATCATAGTCTCTTCGTTCACCCGCATTGCTTCGCGTCACTGAAACCCTGCCCTGAACCCCATATGCGTCCCGATGGCTACCCGGATGCAATGGGGACGCAAGGCTCAAAAGATTCCGCTTTCCTACAGTCGCTTTCTTCGCCTAGCTGGCAAAATGACGAACGCTTCGCTCCATTTACGATGCCCTCTATCCGGCGGCGCTGGGCCTTGGGCCTGCAACCGTTCTAGTGTCAACTTGCCCGGTTTTGCGCGGGTTTTGCGATGAGCTTCACGCTCCCCCAATTCGATCTCGATGTCTTCATCCGCGCGACGCTGGCGGAGGATCTCGGGCCGACCGGTCGCGATGTCACGTCCGAATCGGTCATCCCGGCCGATGCGCGTTTCACCGGCACGATGGACAGCCGCGATCCCGTCATCGTCGCCGGACTACCGATTGCCGAGGCGTTCTTCAGGCATCTCGATCCCGCGATGGAAATCGAAATCCACGCCCTTGAAGGCGCGTCCGTGGCGGCGGGTTCGGACCTGATGCGCCTTACCGGCACGGCGCGGGCGATGCTGACGGCGGAGCGGTCTGCGCTGAACACCGTCCAGCATCTCAGCGGCATTGCGACGATGACGCGCACCTATGTCGATGCGATGGCAGGCACTGGCTGTATCCTGCTCGATACACGCAAGACCATTCCCGGCCTGCGCGTGCTCGAAAAATATGCAACCCGGATGGGCGGAGCCACCAACCACCGGATGGGACTTTGGGATGCGGCGATGATCAAGGACAATCATGTCGCGGTGGCTGGCGGTGTGGCCGAAGCTGTTCGGCGCGCGAAAGATGCCGGGATTGCGCGGATCATTCTTGAAGTCGATGACATTGCCCAGATCGAACCCGGGCTGGCGGCTGGTGCGACACACCTCTTGCTGGACAATATGGATGCGCCAGAGTTGAGGGAAGCGGTGGCGCTGGTCGCAGGCCGCGTCCCGACAGAAGCATCGGGTGGCGTCACGCTGGAAACGATCCGTGCAAAGGCGGAAACAGGTGTCACTTATATCTCGGTGGGGCGGCTGACCCAGTCTGCCCCCGCTGCAGATATCGGGCTCGATTTCTCTGTGCAGTCGTAAAAGGATAGGGTGATGGCAGGTAAATGGATGCGCGGCTTGGCAGTGATCGTGGCCCTGACGGGGTTTCCCGCCCTCGCCGTGGCGCAGAATCAATGCGCCATTCCTCAATCGATACCGGTTGACCGTGCCATTTTCCCACCGCCCGGCGCGACCGTCCTTGTGCCTTTGACGGGACATGTCCTTTCGCTCTCCTGGTCGCCGCAATTCTGCAAGGTGCATGGCGATGAAAAGAAGAATGCCCCGCAATGCGGTGGATCGAACCGCTTCGGCTTCATCCTGCACGGTTTGTGGCCAGATGGAGACGGCCAGAGAGATCCTCAATGGTGCAAAAGGGTCGCCGCAGTTACTCGAGACGTATTGCGGGCGAATTTTTGTGCAACGCCCTCTGCGGCGCTGATGCAGCATGAATGGGCAAAGCACGGGAGCTGCATAGAAAGCGACGCGGGCCGCTATTTCCGCGC
>JANNLW010000403.1:0-2733 GCA_031397145.1 Sphingomonadales bacterium
TGCAAGCCGCGCTGGAGCTGAGCACGGTCGAATTTGCCGAGCGGGCCATCCGCAGTGAACGAGATGGCCTTCGACTCCTTGTGGAACCTTTCAAAGACGGATTCCTCGACAGCGTCGCGCGGGATCACCGCAGCCACAAGAAGCGCCATCACGAAGCCAAGGCCGCCAAGAAAGGCAAGGATACGAATCATAGTTGAAAGCCCCCTTAAGCCGCTTTGTGCTTGCCAAGCACGGCCTCGGTGATCGAGTTCGGCAACGGCAGCGGACGTTCAATCCGCGAAACGATCGGCAGGATGATGAGGAAATGCGCGAAGTAATACGCTGAAGCCAACTGGCCCAGGCGCACCCAGGGTTCGGCCGCAGGCTTCATGCCGCATATTCCAAGTATGACAATATCGACCATCAACAGCCAGAAAAACCATTTGTAGAGCGGCCGGTAAGTGGTCGATCGCACTGGCGATTTATCCAGCCAGGGTAGAATGAAGAGCAACAGGATCGAAGCGAACATCGCGATCACGCCCCACAGCTTTGCAGGCACCCACAAAAAGTCGACCGTGAAAGCGCGCAGGATCGCATAAAATGGCCAGAAATACCATTCCGGCACAATATGCTCGGGTGTCGAAAGCGGATTGGCCGGAACATAGTTGACCGGCTCGCTCAAAAGGTTCGGCGCAAAAAACAGCAGGACGGCGAAGACGATCAGGAAGATCGCCAGCCCGAAGCCATCCTTTGCCGTATAATAGGGGTGGAAAGGCACAGTATCCTGTTCGCCCTTCACTTCGACTCCGGTCGGGTTGGACGAACCGGGGATGTGCAGCGCCCAGACATGCAGGATGATGACACCCAAAATCACGAACGGCAGCAGGTAGTGGAGCGAAAAGAAGCGGTTCAACGCGGCATTGTCCGGCGCAAAACCGCCCAATAACCATTGCCGAATGGGCTCACCCACAACCGGAATGGCGGAGAAGAATCCGGTAATGACCTGAGCCCCCCAGAAGCTCATCTGCCCCCAGACAAGCACGTATCCCATGAAGGCAGTCGCCATCATCAGGAGGAAAATCACGACGCCCAGCAGCCAGATCATTTCGCGCGGCGCCTTGTAGGAGCCGAAATAAAGCCCCCTGAACATATGAAAATATATAACGATAAAGAACATCGTCGCGCCATTCATGTGGGCATAGCGCAGGAACCAACCCGAATTGACGTCGCGCATGATATGTTCGACCGAATCGAACGCAATCGCGCCGTTCGGCGCATAATGCATGGCCAGAACGATTCCGGTGATGATCTGGATCATGAGTGCAGCGCCGGCAAGGACGCCGAAATTCCAGAAGTAATTCAGGTTGCGCGGAACCGGATACCCCGCGCCGATCGCATTGTAGACAAGGCGAGGCAGGGGAAGTTTTTCATCCATCCACTGCATGAAGGGATGGGTCGGCGCGTAATTTTTTGCCCAGGGGAAGCTCATATTCTTCTATCCTCAACCAATCTGGACGACAGTGTCTGATGTGAAAGCATAGTCCGGCACCACAAGATTGTTCGGGGCAGGACCTTTGCGAATTCGAGCGGCGGTATCGTAGTGCGAACCGTGGCACGGGCAAAAATAGCCGCCGAAATCGCCCCGCGATTCGCCTTCCGCCGCACCCAGCGGCACACAGCCGAGATGGGTGCACACGCCGAGAGTGATCAGCCAGTTTTCCTTGCCAGCCTTGGTCCGTTCAGCGAGCGTCTGCGGGTCGCGCAGGCTGCTGACATCAACCTTGCTTGCCGTTTCTATTTCGGCAGGTGTCAGGTTCCGGATGAAGATCGGTTGCTTGCGCCAGCTCGTCTTTATCGCCTGGCCGGGCTGGATCGCCGAAAGATCAACCTCAATCGAGGCGAGCGCCAGCACATCGGCCGACGGGTTCATCTGGTTGATCAGGGGCAACGCTATGGCTGCTACGCCGACCCCTGCAAAACTGACGGCGGCGACATTGATGAAGTCACGGCGTCGAACACCGTCTTCAATCCCCGCACTGGCTGATGGATCCGTCTCGACCGCTGCCATGTGAAAATCTGCCCTTTTTGACTCTGTCTTAACTAAACCGCACTGGCATAAACAGATGCCGTTGCGAACCCCCAATCGCCTGTTAATGGACGGTTGGCGAGGCCAATAGCGGCTTGCTCGAAAGTTGCAAACAGCCAATTTGCGGTTCTTGTGCACATTATCTGTACTGCACTATGCGGGGGCAATGCGGATCGCCCTTTACCAGCCTGAAATTCCCGGCAATGTGGGGGCCATATTGCGTATCGCAGCCTGTTTTTCCGTCGGCGTGGATATCATCGAGCCGTGTGGATTCGTCTTTTCCGATGCGCGGATGAAGCGTGCGGGCATGGACTATATCGATCATGTCGAAATTGTCCGCCACACCGATTGGGAGAGTTTTGTCGCTTCGTCGCAGGGGCGCCTGATTCTCCTTTCCAGCAAGGCACAGACCCGATTGACCGATTTTGTCTTTCAAGGCAGTGACCTGCTCTTAATGGGACAGGAAAGCGCGGGTGTTCCGGATAACGTGCGCGACGCATGCGCCGCAAGGGTCCGAATTCCACTTAATCCCGCAGTTCGATCCTTGAATATCTCGGTCGCAACCGGCATCGCGCTCGCTGAAGCGCTTCGCCAGACTGAAAGTTTACCTGCATGATCCAACTCGATGACCAACAGGCTGTCGCCCGCCAATGGTTCGAAAGCCTCCG
>JANNLW010000412.1:0-2284 GCA_031397145.1 Sphingomonadales bacterium
GAGACCCGTTGCCTTTTCCAGGGCCATGACGTGCGCATCTGCCGCATCTTCAACGGTCAGCCGGCGATTGAGGAATTCATTGGCCTTGAGATTGGGTCCGTCCGGTTCCTCGTGCGTATCATCATTCTCCGGGAAGAACCGACCTGTGCGCAGCACGATGACATCAAGTCCATGATCGAACGCGTGGAGCCTGCACAATTCTTCGGCAGCAAGTTTCGTGACGCCATAGATATTGCGGGGCGCGCTCGGCCCCGAGTCCTCGTCAAGCCACGCAGCTTTTCGCGCGCCGGATTTTTTGCCGCTGCGCATATCGGCCGAGATCATCAGCGAGGTCGTCGACGTAAAGACGAAGCGATCATGATTTGCGGCAACGGCCGCTTCGAGCAGGTTCAACGTGCCTGTCACATTCACATCGATAAACGTCTGAGCAGAGTAGCGCACAATATCGGGCTTATGCAGCGCGCCTGCGTGGATCACCGCCTCGATGCCGGCTGCATCAAAAGTGCGATCGACAAGCCCGCGATCAGCGACGCTTCCGATAATTTGTGTGTCGACGCCGGGTGCGACATCGAGTCCTGTAACATCATGTCCAGCCGCACGCAGCCGGGGCGTCAGGAAACGGCCAAGCCAGCCGGACGAGCCTGTCAGCAGGACTCGCATCTGTTCAGCTTGCGTATCTGGCTGTCGTCTTTGTCGCGATCTCGTCCGCAGTCACGCCGGGTGCCATTTCGATCAGTTTGAAGGGCGATGCGTGATCGGGGCGATGGAATACGGCAAGATCGGTAATGATCATGTCGACGACGTTCTTCCCCGTCAACGGCAGCGTGCAGGCCGGGATGAACTTGGGGCTGCCATCCTTGGCATTGTGTTCCATGACGACGATGATCTTCTTCACGCCCGCGACCAAGTCCATCGCGCCACCCATGCCCTTGATCATCTTGCCGGGGATCATCCAGTTGGCAATGTCGCCATTCTCGGCGACTTCCATCGCGCCAAGCACGGTCAGGTCGATATGCCCGCCGCGGATCATCGCAAAGCTCGCCGCGCTGTCGAAATAGGCGCTTTGCGGCAATTCGCTGATCGTCTGCTTGCCGGCGTTGATCAGATCGGCATCCTCCTCGCCTGCATAAGGGAAGGGGCCGATGCCGAGCATCCCGTTTTCGGACTGCAGCGTCACTTCGACGCCTTCGGGAATATGGTTTGCAACAAGCGTGGGAATGCCAATGCCGAGATTGACATAATAACCGTCCTGCAATTCCTTCGCGGCGCGCGCGGCCATTTCATCGCGGGTCCAGGCCATTATGCCGCCTCCCTTTCGCGCACGGTTCGGAATTCGATCTTCTTGTCATAGGGTGCGCCAAGGATCATCCGCTGCACATAGACGCCGGGCAAATGGATGCTGTCAGGATCAAGGCTGCCGACGGGAACAATCTCTTCCACTTCGACCACGCAAACCTTGCCACAGGTCGCCGCGGGCTGGTTGAAGTTGCGTGCGGTTTTGCGGAAGACAAGGTTTCCGCTTTCATCGGCTTTCCACGCCTTCACGATCGCCAGGTCGGCGAATATGCCGCGTTCAAGAATATAGTCCTGCCCGTCGAAACTCTTTACTTCCTTGCCGTCCGCCACCTGCGTGCCGACACCCGTCCTGGTGTAGAAGCCGGGGATGCCGGCTCCTCCGGCCCGCATCCGTTCCGCAAGCGTGCCTTGCGGGCAGAATTCCACCTCAAGTTCACCGGCCAGAAATTGACGTTCGAACTCCTTGTTCTCGCCGACATAGGAGGCCATCATCTTCTTGATCTGGCGGGTTCGGAGCAGCTTTCCCAGCCCTTCGCCGTCAATCCCGGCATTGTTCGAAGCGACGGTCAGCTCCTTGACCCCGCTGGCAACGATTGCATCGATCAGGCGTTCGGGAATTCCACACAAACCAAAGCCGCCCGACGCAATCAACAGTCCATCGCGCAGGACGCCATCAAGCGCTGCTTCCGCATTGGGGTAAAGCTTCTTCATCCCGGTCATCCTGTCCCTATTAAGTTGCGCGCCGTTATCGTTTCATTGCAGTTTTGCCAAATGCAATCGCATGGCCAGCAATTGCAATTTCATTAACCAACAGAGGCGCCGAACAGAGACCCGATGGCAGCCGTCACGGCCATTGCAAATGCCCCCCAAAAAGTGACGCGAATGATCGCCCGGAGGCTGCTTGCCCCTCCAAGCTTGGCACCAACGCCCCCAAGCACAGCAAGGAAAATCAGGGACGCAACCGAGACGGCGATCACCAACGTCTGCC
>JANNLW010000196.1:0-7989 GCA_031397145.1 Sphingomonadales bacterium
TGGACCCACACCAGTTTCGGGCGGGCGATCGGCTGGGCCGTTGGGCGCCGAGTGACGACATTTTCCGCACCCGCGCCCATCCTCAATATCGCGGCGCAGTTGGACAGATTAGCCCGCGGCTCAGGCGCAAAACTGACTGCGGACCGGGTGAATTATTTCTGCCATCCTGATTGGGTGATCGATCCGGACAAGCGCCCTCCAGCAGCGCTCTGGCAACCGCAGGTGAGCACGCATGACGGGCTCAAGGCAACCGCGCAGGCTTATCGCGATGCCGGTTGGCTAAAAACCTAGTCCTTGCGCGCAAAGATCGGCCGCATCCACGGCGCCCATCGCTGCCAACCTCCGTTGAGCGAGAACCATTCCCAAGTCGCGGTTGCCGTAAGGCTCGCTGCAACAAGCAGGCCAAGTGTCAGGGATTCCATGCCAAAGATCGTGCTGGCGATCCCGGACGACAGGATCAGGGTAATCCCATTAAAGTGCGAAAGCGGCGGCAGTCGCTGTTCGGCCGTGACCCATTTGAACATCTGGTTCCCGAACAAGAACAGGAACGGTCCGCCACACGCCGTCAGCACCTGCGCCAGGTCGACGTTTGCGTTGGGGCGTGCCAGCATATTAGCAGCGCCGACCGCAGTCACGACAATTCCTGCCACGATCGGCATGTGAAGATAGGTATAGGCGTTGCGCGCGATCAGGCCGGTCCGTTCACCGGCACCCTCGATCATTTTCGAGGCACGCCCAGCGCCGATGTCGAAATAGATCCACCACATTGCAGCGCTTCCCAAAAAGCTCGCGACGAAAGCCGTCGTGTTGGACCGATCATGCGAAAGGCCTGCAAATGTGGCACCGGTGACCAGCACTGCCTCTCCAAGTGCGATAATAATGAATAATGCGCAGCGTTCAGCCATATGCCCGCCGGATATGTGCCAGTCAGACGCGACCGAATGCCCCAGGCCCGGCGTACGAAATCCGCGAAACGGCCCCGCATATTCGATCGCCAGCGCCGCGATCCAGACCCAGAGCCGCAGGTCCCCCTGCAGAAATGCCCCCCCGATCCACAATGGAGCGGAGAGGAGGAAATAGAAAGCGATACGCAAAGCGTTGCGGTAACTTGCCTTGTCCACGCCATGGCCGGCCCAGGCCATATAGGCGCTGCGGCCAAACTGCATCGTCACGTAGGCGCCAGCAAAAAGCAGGCCGGTTTTGCCAAATGCATCAGGAACTCCGCTAGAAAGGGCGAGCCCCCCTAGCATCATGCCAATCAGCAAAAGTCGCACCGCGCCGCGATCGGGATCGAGCCAATTGGTCGTCCAGGCGGTGTAGATCCACACCCACCAGATCGCGAGAAAGAGCACCAATGTCTCGATCGCGCCATATAGGCTCAAGTGCGACTGCAACCGATGGGACAATTGGGTGATTGCGAACACGAAGACGAGATCGAAAAACAGCTCGATATAGGTAACAGGCGTTCGGTCGCTGTCCGACCGAGGCCGGTAAAGTTGGGCTCGTTTTGCGCTCATGAGAGCCAGTCCTGCATTGCCCGTGAGACTGGGTCGGGCGCCTCCCATGGTACGAAATGGCCAGCACCTTCGATGCGCACGATCGTGAGATCGTCGATCAGCGGATCTAGCCCTTCGAGTTGGCAGGGCAGCAACGCCTTGTCCTCCAGCCCCCAGACGATCAGGACAGGCATCGACAGCTTTGGGAATGGCGCATCGAGAAAGGACGAGCGCGGGGGCTGCTCATCCATTGCCGGCACGGCCATGGGTGACGCTCGGTACCAGTTGAACATTGCCGTCAAGGCGCCCGGCTGGCTCCATTCGTCGATATAGAGCGCCCGATCTTCCGGTCCGACTTCCTCCATCGTCAAATGGCGCATGAAACTGTGTTCAAAGAACCAGTCGATCCCGTTCTCCGTAATCCGGCGTTCGAGATCGTCATCGCGAAAGGTTCGAATATATTGCGAGGCCGCACGTTGGTCCAAATCGTCGATCAGTGTCTTCTGGAAGATGAACGGATGCGGAGCATTGGCGATGATCAGCCGCTCAATGCGCAACGGGTTGCCAAGAGCCGCGGCCCAGCCGATCGCCCCGCCCCAGTCATGCGCGGCAATCGTGAAGCGATCAATCCCCAGTGCATCGGCCAACCCAAAGACGTCTGCTACAAGCTTTGGCACAGCATAGTCCGACACGTCCGGGGGCTTTGACGATCGCGCATAGCCACGCTGGTCGGGCGCGATGCAGTAATAGCGGTCGGACAGCGCCGCTACCTGGTGCCGCCAGGTCCGATGTGATTCGGGAAAGCCATGCAGAAAGATGATGGGAGGATTTGCAGGATCGCCTGCCGTCCAGACATCGAGTTCGACGCCGGTCGAGAGCGGTACACGCTGTCGAACCATCTTCGTCATTCCCCCGGCGCACGCGCCTTGATCGCGAGCGCGTGGACCCGTTGGCCCGGCAGATCGCCAAGTGCGCGGTTGACCATCCTTTGCCGCTCGAGACGCGATATCCCCGCAAAGGCTGCCGCCTCGATCTCGACCGTAAAATGCGATTCGCCCGAGCCGTCATCCCCCGAATGGCCGTGATGATTTGCACTGTCATTTGTGACAATGAGCGCGGACGGGGCAAGGGCACTGCGGAGAAGCGCTTCGATTTCTTGTGCAATCGGACCAGACATGGCTTTCCTTCTAGCATCTGGCAGGGCATTGGCCAGCCTGATGGAGCGCGAGAAGTTTCACGGACGTATCAAAGGCCGCAGGCAGCCCTGCGCGCATCCCGGCTGTCCTCAGCCGGGAGAGTTTCGTGCACCCAGCCGGTTTGGCCAGCGGTCGGGATTTGATGGGCCCGGGGATTGGCAGTGGCTGTGTCTCGAACATGTCCGCGAGTTCAACCTGAAGTTCGATTGGTTCAAGGATATGTCGCAGGACGAAATCGAAACCGCCCAAACGCCCTATGCCGGATGGGCAACGGAAACCCGCGCATTCACCCGTGCCGGTGCCGATTCGCCGCCCAAATGGTCAGATTTCCATGATCCACTTGATGCAATTTCGGCCGGTTTTCGCCAGCGCATGCCCAAGGATCGTGCGGACGGAAAAATGCTTTCTCCCGAGGACCGGCACGCGCTCAAGACGCTAGGGCTTGGCGATGATGCCGACCGCCGTGCCTTGCGCGGCCGCTATTCCGAACTTGTCCGCCGCTATCATCCGGATCGCAATGGCGGCGACCGAAGCCACGAAAAGGCTTTGCAGGACGTAATTGCGGCCTATACGCACCTCAAAAGCGCTCCTGCGTTTATTTGACGAGACCGAACATGACCAACATTCCAAACATTCAGCCCGATGCCCGCGGCACCACCTTGCTCGACGCACCCGACAAGACGATCAAGGTGCGTGACCTGTTTGGCATCGATAGCGACATGGAATGCCCCGCCTTTTCGGAGGCCGATGAGCGCGTGCCTGATTTCGACGCGGCGTATGTTTTCGATCCTGACACGACGCTAGCCATTCTTGCGGGCTTTGCTTTCAATCGTCGTGTCATGGTTCAAGGCTATCACGGCACCGGGAAATCAACCCATATCGAACAGGTGGCTGCGCGCCTCAACTGGCCGTGTATTCGCATCAACCTTGATGCCCATATCAGCCGGATCGATTTGATCGGCCGTGATGCGATTGTCCTCAAGGACGGACAGCAGGTTACCGAATTCCGCGAAGGCCTGCTTCCCTGGGCGCTCCAGACGCCGACGGCTCTGGTGTTCGACGAATATGATGCAGGTCGCCCCGATGTTATGTTCGTGATCCAGCGTGTGCTAGAAACCGAAGGCAAGTTGACCTTGCTCGACCAGAATCGGGTCATCCGACCCAATCCGTATTTTCGTCTTTTCTCGACGGCAAATACGGTGGGCCTCGGTGATACAAGCGGGCTTTATCACGGGACCCAACAGATCAACCAGGGCCAGATGGATCGCTGGAGTATCGTTGTCGGCCTGAACTATCTCCCTGCAGCCGTGGAAAGCGAGATCGTGCTCGCCAAGGCGGCCGGCGCGAACCCGGCCGACGTTACGAGCATGGTCAAAGTCGCCGACCTGACCCGGCAGGGCTTCATGAACGGCGATATCTCGACCGTCATGAGTCCGCGCACCGTCATCACCTGGGCGCAGAACACGGCTATCTTCAAGGATGTCGGCTTTGCCTTCCGGCTCTCATTCCTCAACAAGTGCGACGAGGCCGAGCGCGCGCTTGTGGCCGAATATTATCAGCGGGTATTTGGCAAGGACTTGCCTGAATCGGTCGTTGGCAAGGCTTAGTCCTGAGGCTTCAGCGCGACGGGCAGGGCGCAGGTTCAATCGTAGTAATAGTTAAGACTGCGTCGTCGTCGGGCTCGCCGGCGTTTGCGCGCCAACATGCCGAATGAAAGAATCATCGCGATAACGGCGCCGGCAGCGATTGCCGCCAGGATGATTACCGTGTCCGATGACATTTCAGATTCCCTGTAAACATAGTGAAGGGTATGTTTTGCCTAGTAGGGCCTGCCTGTAAAGCAGCTTGATTGATCTGCTGCAAATGAGCAGTGTGTAATCCCCTCTTTCCAGACTTTGGCGCAACTAAATCGATCCGTATTTGAAGACTACCAGCTTCTTGTGCCGCTGTTCCGAAGATCGTGTATGCTGATATCGGTCAGGCCTGCTTTCTTTCTTGCAGCGTCCCAGCTCCCGAAAAAGGAATGGTACGGCTTTTTGGTTCGAGGGTTCGCGATTGCATATGGGCAATCATCCCAGCGAGGTAATTGATTGATAACGGCAACTGCCGCTGCTGACAGGTGAATCCGGCGCGGATTTTCCGAAACCGAGGATGATATGGACAACTGGCACGATACCAGATCAATGTCTTCCCATCTGGCGGTCAACAAGTCTTGCAATCTTTCTCCAGTCAGTACCACAAGCGCGATTATGTGTTTCAGCGACTGATTATGGCTTGTTTCAACAGCCTTCTTCAGGCGCTCCATTTCTTCGCGCGTAAGATATCGTGCGGTAGAATTGCCCGGATTCAACGTTGACAGGCTTTGGAAGGGGTTGGCACTGTCCCCCCCATGATCGGGCTCGTTGTGTGTGCGAGAAAATTGGCGATCGGATCGACCGATGAGCTTGGCCGGCATTTTCAAACCCAGATTTTCCGAGAGTTTTTCGATAGTAAATGCGTTTGTAGAATCCCATTCTCTTGCGGTGCCAGTATGATCCGAAGTCGAAAGGCCGGCCTTGGAGAGCAGGTAAGGGGACACCCGGTGGCTCGTGCATAATCCACCGATGCCGTCACTCACCAAAGCTTGTCCGAACTCGATGCCATGCTGTTTTTTGCGGGTACGGCGCACTGTGGCGACTGCAAGCTCACATTCGCCGAAATCGACGATGATCTGGGTGCCCAAGGGAACATCGACAAGCCCTTCGATAAGTGCCCCTGACTCCGAAAGGTTCCGAATAAGGACCGGATGGTAGTAGCTTCCAAGTATTGCGCCTGCCTTGCGATACATGGTACGTCGCTCACCTCGGTGTTTCGCGGGACCGGATGGCTTGATTACCCATTTTCCGGCTTCCAATCGCTGGCAGAATTCGTCGCAACTGATCGCCTTGCTGTACACATATCCCTGGATATGACTGACTCGCAGGTTTCGGATCAGTTCAAGCTGGTCGAGCGACTCGATGCCTTCGGCCGTCGTTTCCATGTCGAGCGCCCCTGCGAGTGCCACAATCGCTGCGATAATAGCCGCATTGCGAGATCCAGGCATCGTTGCTTCCCGCACGAAGCTTTGATCGATCTTGATCTTGTCGAACGGCGCCGACTTCAGATAGCCAAGCGACGAATAGCCCGTCCCGAAATCATCAAGAGCCAGACGCACTCCGATTTCCTTGAGCGTGGAAAACATCGAGTCGGTCTCTGCGGACTCGCTCAGGAACACGCCTTCGGTCAGCTCGAGCTCGAGGCGGTCTGGTGAAAGGCCGGAGCTGGCCAGCGCCGACATCACGATTTTGGGCAATGCCTCATTCGCAAACTGGATTGGGGAAACATTTACGGCGACTCTGATTTCTTCGGGCCATTTAGCGGCGTCTTCGCAAGCTTTGCGCAATATCCACTCGCCCAACTTGTCGATCAGGTTTGCTTCCTCGGCAATCGGAATGAAAAGAGCGGGCGAAACTGGACCTCGAATTGGATGTTGCCAGCGGACAAGCGCTTCGACTCCGGTAACACTGTTGCTCCTCGTGCTCACTACCGGCTGGTAGAAGAGGGAGAGTTGCCCCTTGACCAGCGCATCGCGCAAATCCTCTTCCAGCACGCGTCTGTCCTCGGCGGCTTTGAGGAGCTCATTGGAGAAAAATCGAAAACAACCGCGCCCGCTGTCCTTTGCGGCATAGAGAGCCAAGTCCACATTGCGCATCAGATCTTCGCTGGTGCGCCCGTCAAGCGGGCCGATTGCCAGTCCGACCGACGCGCCAATAACGCAACGACTGCCGTCGACCGAATAGGGTTGCGACAGGTTCGCTATGATATCGTGCGCCAATCCGCCAAGGATTCCGCGATCTTCACAGTGCGGCAAAATGATCTGGAACTCATCGCCACCTAGCCGAAATATTTTTTCCCGGTCACCGACAATCTTTAACAGTCGCTCGGACACTTGCTTCAAAAGGGCATCGCCCGCAGGGTGCCCCAATGAATCGTTGACCTGCTTGAAGCGATCAAGATCGATAAGCATAATCGCGCAAGATCGCCCTGGTTGTTCAAGCCCTGCCGTGCCGGCTTCGAGACACTTCGACATGCTCAATCGGTTTGGCAGGCCAGTGAGTGGATCGTACATGGCGAGTTGCGATGCGTGTTCGGATGATTGGAGCTGCTCGGTGATGTCGACGCCATACCCACGATAGCCCGTAAAACTCCCGGCAACATCAAATTGAGGGCAGCCAGACACCTCCCACCAACGTTCGTCTCCCGCACTCGTCGTCTGCAGGATAAGCTTCTCGAAATTCGCATGCCGGCTCAAAATGAATGGTAGCCTTTCACGCGCGGCAGTGGCCTCGTCTGCTCGCACAAACAGGTCGGTAAAGGCAGTCCCGAGGAGCTTGTCGGGTTCATCGCAAAGAAGACGCGAGATCCTATCCGACAAGTATATCAATTGGCCAGAATCGTCCGTCGACCAAAACCATCCTTTGCATGATTCCTCAAAATTCTTGAGAAGCAAAAGGGCTTCCGAAGAATTGCCATTTGAACTGGAATAACTATTGTCTGGCGTTCCAGAAAAATATTTGAGAATTGTACGTCTTGCCATCTGCCTGTCTTGCCGAAGTCCTGTAAATGTATGTTCACGGACCGTTTGCGATGATGGTTTGATATCGCTGGTTCATGCCCGACCTTGCATATAGTCGCTTGCTATTGCCGAAGCGTAAACAGGCTGCCGGAATTCGGAATCGCGGCGCGTTTGCCACCGATCAACTTGTTAACCATGGTTGAAAGGCAGGATGCTCTCATAGGTGTCAAGCGACGGGGCGCCTGCCAGCATTTCTCCGCGTTTGATCAGAAACGCATGCCGCACGATTTCGGCCTGTTGCTCGAGGCCGTAGCGATCGAGTGCCCATCCTGGCTTGAGACTATAGTCATAACGGCAAAAGGGGTGGCGCCTAAGGATCAGGTTGACGCCCCTCTGGTGCTGCCAGACATGGGTCATTTCGTGAATGAACAGGCCCTGCCTTTCAAGCGGGCGTTCGCAGAAATCATCGCAGTAAAGTGAGCCTTTCGGGCTGAGCCAAAGGTTTCCATCAGGCGCCATTGCCATCTGGCGTTGCTGGAACGGCCACCATTTGCGGGCGAAAATTCTCACCCTGGCGTAATCGATCGCGTCGCCGAACACCGATCGGGCGAGTGCCGTCTCGGCGTCAGTCAACGGGCGTCCGGTCATTTGCCGTGGTGCGGTTCTTCACCACCCGCTGGTACAACGTCGGCCTCCGCTTCAA
>JANNLW010000442.1:0-6768 GCA_031397145.1 Sphingomonadales bacterium
CGCGCACGGATCAGGGCATCAACGATCCTTGCACCAGCGCAGCGGGCGGATTCTTCCAGACCAACGCAACGGTTCGCGCAAACTGCATTGCCAACGGCGTGCCGGCGAATGGCAGCTATATCGATCCGGTCGGTGGCCAGCTCGGTGTGTTCTCGCGTGGCAGCACCGCTCTAAGCCCGGAAACCGCCAAGACGATCACAGCTGGCAGCGTGTACAGTCCGGCTTGGGCGCGTCAGGGTGGCTTTGCGAGCGCGCTCAGCCTTGAGGTCAACTATTATAGTATCCGTCTCAAGAATGCGATCGATTCGGTTCCGGCTACGCTCACGCTTACGCGATGTGCGTTCAACGCCGATCCGATCAGCTGTGCGGCGATTGCGCGTAGCCCCAATGGCGCGGTGGCCGGTATCAGCGCCCAGCTGACGAACCTCAATGCGATCAACACCGACGGGGTCGATGCCAGCTTTATCTATCGTTCGCAATCATTCGGGAATGACGGGACGGTCGGGCTGAACATCAACGCTGCATATTTGATCAAATATGACGTGAAGCCGCCAGCGGATCTGAATGCGCCGACGTTGAAATTCGCCGGCACGGAACGCGGCAGCCCCGATCAGGCCTATCCGCGCTTCAAGGCCAATGCGACCATCGATTTCTCATTGCCTGCGTTCGGCGCGTCATTTACGGGGCGCTATATCAGCAAGGTGGATGAGCGCGACGGTGTCCACACGATGGGCAGCGTGTTTTACGGCGACGCGCAATTCTATTTTTCGCCATCCTGGGGGGATCACAGCTGGCGGTTGACGCTTGGCGTCAACAACATCTTCAATCGCAAACCGCCGGCGTGCTTCACCTGTGACAGCGCGAACTTTGATCCGACAACCTACGATGTGCCCGGCCAGTTCGGTTATGTGCGCCTCACTTACAAGATGTAGTGTAAGGTCGGCTTACAGACCCGTCCCGGCAGCAGCCGGGGCGGGTCGCGGCGATCAGAATTTTACCTGGTCAAACTTGCTGATCACCTTGCCGAGAATGCCATAATCCTTGGCTTCCTTGGTCGACATCCAATAGTCGCGCTCAATATCGTCGCGCACGCGTTCGATGGACTGGCCGGTCTTTTCCGAAATGACGCGCGCAAGACGTTCGCGCATCTTGACGATCTCCTGCGCCTGTATGGCGATATCGCCCGCACGGCCCTGTGCGCCACCCGATGGCTGATGAATCAGGAAGCGCGTGTTCGGGAGGCAGAATCTGCGTTCCTTAGGTGCGCCGAGGAAGATGTGCGTGCCTGCACTCGCGACCCAGCCTGTGCCGATAACCGCCACGGGCGAATCGATGAATTCGATCAGGTCATGAATCGTATCGCCCGATTCAACATGGCCACCGGGCGAATTGATGAAAATCTTGATCGGGTCATGGCTCACATGATCCAGATACAACAGCTGCGTGGTCACGAGCTGGGCAAGTTTCTGGTCAATGCCGCCGAAAATAAGGACAGTCCGGGCCTCGAGAAACTTGCTCATCAACAAGCCAGTCGGATTTGGGCGTTCGTCCTCTTCCTCTTCTGCCAAAATGTCGGGAAGACGGGTGCCCAATGCATTCATATGTGCGTTCCTTTTCTCATTCTCCTCTCCGACTAGCTGCGCCCCTCGACGCACGCAAGTCGAAGGGCTTGAACATCGGCGAACAAGGCCAGATATAGGCGGTTCAATTCATCCAAGGATTTTTCATGCATCCGTTAGATTCCCTGATCCCCATCGTTATCGAACAGTCGAACCGTGGCGAACGCAGTTTTGACATTTTTTCGCGGTTGCTGCGCGAACGGATCATATTCGTGACCGGCGGCGTCGAGGACAATATGGCCTCTGTGATTACCGCCCAGTTGCTGTTTCTTGAATCGGAAAACCCGAAAAAAGACATCTGGATGTACATCAACTCGCCGGGTGGCGTGGTGACGGCCGGCATGGCGATCCATGATACGATGCAATATATCCGCCCGAAAGTCGGCACGGTGTGCGTCGGGCAGGCGGCATCGATGGGTAGTTTCCTTCTGGCGGCAGGTGAACCGGGGATGCGCGTGGCACTCACGAACGCGCGGGTCATGATTCACCAGCCTTCGGGCGGTGCTCAGGGGCAGGCGTCCGATATTGCCCTCCAGGCACAGGAAATACTCCGCATCCGCGCCAGCATGAACACGCTTTATGCGAAATACACCGGCAAGGACATTGAAACGATCGAAAAGGCCATGGAACGCGATAATTTCATGACTGCGGACGAAGCCAAATCATTCGGCATCATCGATGAAGTGTTCGACAAACGGCCTGCGGTTGCCGAAGACTCCTGATTCACCGAAGCCTCGCGGCTCTTTTGCAAAGAGCGTAAACGACAAATAAGCCATTGCCGGTTAGAATTTCGGCTGTAACATGGCGGTAATAGCTCGACTTGCCGGTTTTCCGGGGAAGGTTTGAATGACGAAGCTTAGCGGTACTGATACGAAAAGCACGCTTTACTGCTCGTTCTGCGGAAAGTCGCAGCACGAAGTGCGCAAGCTTATCGCCGGCCCCACCGTGTTTATCTGCGATGAATGCGTTGACCTGTGCAACGATATCATCCGCGAGGAAACAAAATCCGCGCTTGTCAGCAAGAAGGATGGCGGTGTCCCGACCCCGCAGGAAATCTGCAATGTGCTCGATGATTATGTTATCGGGCAGCGTTCGGCCAAGCGGGTTCTCTCGGTTGCGGTGCATAATCACTACAAGCGGCTGAATCACGGTGCCAAGGGCGCCGATGTCGAATTGGCCAAGTCGAATATCCTTCTCGTGGGGCCAACCGGCTGCGGCAAGACCCTTCTCGCGCAGACATTGGCACGTATCCTCGATGTGCCCTTCACGATGGCGGACGCGACAACCCTGACCGAAGCCGGCTATGTCGGTGAGGACGTCGAGAACATCATCCTGAAGCTGCTCCAGGCGTCGGACTACAACGTCGAACGTGCCCAGCGCGGGATCGTCTATATCGACGAAATCGACAAGATCAGCCGCAAGGCTGAGAACCCCTCGATTACGCGCGACGTGTCGGGTGAAGGTGTGCAGCAGGCGCTCTTGAAGATGATGGAGGGCACGGTTGCCAGCGTGCCGCCACAGGGCGGTCGCAAGCATCCGCAGCAGGAATTCCTCCAGGTCGATACGACCAATATCCTCTTTATCTGCGGAGGCGCGTTTTCGGGTCTTGAAAAGATCATCTCGGATCGGTTGCAGGGCAAGTCGATAGGCTTCGGCGCGCATGTCTCAGGTGCCGATGATCGGAGGACGGGCGAAATCCTGCGGCAGGGCGAGCCTGAGGATCTGCTTAAATACGGCCTTATCCCCGAATTCGTCGGCCGCTTGCCGGTGATTGCGACGCTCGAGGATCTCGATGTCGATGCGCTCGTGAAAATCCTCAAGGAGCCGAAGAACGCGCTCGTCAAACAATATCAGAAGCTGTTCGAGATGGAGGATGTGAAGCTTGGCTTCACCGAGGATGCGCTGGTTTCGGTGGCCAAGAAGGGCATCGAACGCAAAACCGGCGCGCGTGGCCTGCGCTCGATCCTTGAATCGATCCTGCTCGACACGATGTTCGACCTGCCGACAATGGATGGGGTCGACGAAGTGATGATCGACAAGGATGTGGTCGCAGGCACCAAGGAGCCGGTCCGGGTTTACACCCACAAGGAAAAGGAAGCCGCAGGCGACGCGGCCTGATCGGGCTGATCCCATGTTTCGAACGATCAAGACAGCGTCGATTGGGCTGGCAATCGGGGCACTTTCCAGCTGTACTCCGCAAACATCGTCGTTACCGCTTGCCAGCGACAGCGTGATTGACCGGGCTGAGCGAGCGCCACTCGATCCTTTCGCGACATCGGGCCACTGGAACACCCCGTTCGAGCCATTCACGATCATCGGCAACATTCATTATGTCGGGACTGAAGGTGTCAGCGCCTTCCTCATTACCACCCCGAAGGGCCATATCCTGATTGATGGGATCCTTGCGCAATCGGTGCCGCAGATCGTCGCCAATATCCGCGCGCTCGGTTTCAACATTCGTGACGTGAAATATTTGCTCAACAGCCACGCCCATATCGATCATGCTGGAGGCCTTGCCGGGCTTCAACGCGCGAGCGGCGCGAAAATGGTAGCCAGCGCCGCCGACCGACCCACCCTCGAGGCCGGTGCGATCGGCTTCGGTCCGACGAAGGACATGCCGTTCCCGCCGATCCGCGTGGATCGGGTAATCGGGGACGGCGATGCGGTGACGCTTGGCGGCGTCACACTCATCGCGCACTTGACGCCGGGGCATACTGAAGGCTGCACGTCTTGGAGCATGTCCGTCAGCGGCGCGGATGGAAAACCCCGTACTGCCTTTTTCCATTGTAGTGCGACGGTTGCCGGCCAGTCACTTGTTCCGGAATCCTGGCCCGGCATGGTTGCCGCCTATCGCGCTACCTTTGCAAAGGTGCGCGCGCTCAAGGCAGACGTCTTTCTCGGCCCGCATGAAAATTTCTTCGATCTCAAGGGCAAGCGCGCACGTCAGCTGGCGGGCGATGCCAATGCGTTCGTCGATGCAAATGCGCTTCAGATCTTCAATGACGAAATGGAGCGCGCATTCGATAACGAATTGGAGCAGCAACGAGGCGCAAGCCGCTAGAGTCGATCATCGATGCCGGGCCTGCCCTGCTCGTCAGATCCGGCGGTCAATGCCTTCCCAATATGGTTCGCGAAGCTTGCGTTTGAAAATCTTGCCGGAATCCTCACGCGGCAGTGCAGCATGGAAGTCGACGCGTTTCGGGACTTTGTATCCGGCCAGGTGAGTGCGAAGATAGGTCCGCACCTCGGCTTCGGTCAGGGTTTGCGCCGGCAAAGGCTGAACAACAGCACAAACTGCCTCGCCAAACTCCTCATCCGGAATACCGAAGACCGCACAATCGGCGACACCCGGCATCTTGTGCAACTCTGCTTCTATTTCAGCAGGATAAATATTGGCGCCGCCCGAGATGATCATATCCTTGGCTCTATCGCAGAGATAAAGAAAACCATCTGCGTCCATATAGCCGACGTCGCCCGGCGCGATCAGCCCTCCTCTTTCCGTCGCGGCCCGCTTGGCATCGTCGCCATGATAGGTAAAATCTGCAGATCCAGCGGTCCGGGCAACCACTTCGCCGATTTCGCCAGCCGACAGGCTGTTGCCGTCGGCATCGATGACCCGGACATCAGTGCCCGGAATCGCTTTCCCGACGGTGCCAGGATGGGCCAGCCATTCCTCCGAAGTACAAAACACCACGGCACCGGTCTCGGTGGAGCCATAATATTCATTGATCACCGGCCCCCACCATTCAATCATCGCCCGCTTGATCGTCGCAGGGCAGGGTGCGGCCGCATGGACCACGAATCTCAGGCTGGACAGGTCGTAGCGGGCCTTGACGTCGTCCGGAAGGCGCAACAGCCGGTTGAACATGATCGGAACCATATGAATATGGGTTACCCTGTGGCGCTCGATCATCGCCAGCAGCTCTTCAGGATCGAAGCGCGCCTGCAAGATGACCGTTGCTCCCAACCTTGTGCTTATGATGCCATAGAAGTTGGGTGCCGAATGATACATCGGACCCGTGATCAACGTGATGATCCCGTCCGGACGACTCAGCCAATCGGCAAAGCCAAACGTCAGCGCTCCGACCCGAACCGCAGCAGCAGTTTGTTCCTGAGTGGGCTGGTTGCGACGGACCCCTTTGGGCTGGCCGGTGGTGCCTGACGTGTAAATGATCGTACCAGGTGCTTCGAGGGCTGGCTCGTCGTACGGAGCGAAACCTTCCAGCCAGCTGGACCAATCGATCATATCAGCGGGAACCGGCGCGGCTTCAATGCCATAGGCCAACGCGATTTCGGGCGGTGTCGCCACAACCAAAACGGGGACACCTTCGGGCAGAGCGGCGCGGATGCCCGGGATCAGATCGGCATGGATAATAATGGCGCGCGCGCCAGAGTTCTCGAATATGTAGCGCGCTTCGGTCGCGGTGTTGTGCCAGTTCACAGGCGTGGGATAGGCGCCGAGCAGACCCGCTGCGAATGTCGCCTCCAGAAAAGGGAGGTCGTTTCGTAGATACAGGGCAATCAGATCGCCGCGCCGAACGCCCAACGAAGCAAGTCCGGCGGCAGCCCGTTTCGCCCGTTCGTTGAGAGCGTCTGACGACAGGCGACGGTCGCCACTGATGATCACTCCCATACTGTTTTCTCTCTTGCCTGGTCTTTTCCCTACATTCGGGCTGCTAGGCCCGTCATGCTTGCGAAGCAACTTCGCCCTTGACCGACCGCCCCTTCAAAAAACGCCGCAACGCACTGCCGTTGTTCGGAGGGCGTGACCTGTTCCTGGCCTCGGCCCGCTTTGACGCAACCGTTATCGATGACCAGCGACGGCTATCGGGAAGACGCATTTTTTTGAACGACGCAGATTAGGTTCAAAAGCAAACGCATCACCACTTCAGAAAATCCCCATCGTTAGTCCCGCCGCCAGCGTCGCGCCCAGTTCCTTGCATCGAACGAGGTCCGCTTCGCTGATCGCTTTGGGGGCAAGGATCGCTTCGGGCGTCTGGGCGTAGGTGCAGACGATCAGCGGTTCGGCGATCGCCTTCAACCGCCAGCCGGTTGCAATCCGGGCGATCTGGCGTGCCGCGCCTTCGCCGTCCGATCCGGCACAGATCATGGTCGCATAGGGTCGCCCCTCGATCCGTCCGAGGACGGG
>JANNLW010000453.1:0-6934 GCA_031397145.1 Sphingomonadales bacterium
GTTCCCAACCCGACAGCGAAAGTTTCGGGGGCAGGGTCGACGTGCTGCAAAGGGGTTGGTCAGTAAGCCGGATTGCAATGGGGGAGTTCGTCGAAGATCATGTCGCTGCCAACGTCCCTAATATCCAAGGATGGTTTCGGGAACGATGCGTTGGAAACGGCTTGGCAGGAAATTCGCAAGACGCTGCGCCAAAGCGTTGGCGCGCGCAGTTTCGATCATTGGCTCAAACCTGTCTCGCTGGCTGGATGGAAAGCCGAGGATGGCGCTATCCGCCTGTCGCTTCCCTCCGAGTTCATGGCAAGCTGGGTCCGTACGCATCACGGCGAGCGGCTAACCCAGGCGTGGAAGGCAATAAGCCCGCAAGTCCGCAGTGTTCGCATTGAAGTCTCTGGTGAAACATCCGAACGTTATGAGGCAAAGGCCGAATCTGCGATAGAAGCATCCGCACCAAAGGTGGAAGGCCATGTGTTCGATTCGCGTCTGACGTTCGATCGCTTCGTGACCGGGCAGGCCAACGCTGTTGCTGCCAATGCGGCATTGGCGTTTGCCACCGGAGGAGCGATGCGGCTCAGCCCGCTCTACATTCATTCCCAGACGGGCCAGGGCAAGACTCACCTGCTTCACGCCATCGGTCATGAGCACCAGCAGCGTAATCCGCGCGCGCGCGTGCTGTATATGTCTGCTGAACGCTTCATGTTCGACTTTGTGTCGGCAATGCGCGCGCGCGACACGATTTCGTTCAAGACCCGGCTGCGTTCGGCAGACCTGCTGATGATTGACGATGTCCAGTTCATTGCTGGGAAGGAATCGACGCAGGAAGAATTTCTCCACACGGTCGACGAACTGATGTCCTCGGGTCGCAAGCTGGTGATTAGTGCGGATCGGGCGCCGCAAGCGCTTGACGGCGTGGAAGGTCGCATTCTTTCGCGTCTTTCACAGGGACTCGTGGTCGACATACAGCCGCCGGACTTTTCCTTGCGTCGCGCTATCATCGGGGAAAAAGCCGCCGCGATTGAGGGTATTTCGGTCGACAACCAGGTGCTCGACCTCCTCGCTTCGCGGCTGTCAACCAATGTCCGGGAACTTGAGGGTGGTTTGAACCGACTTCTCGCCTATGCCTCGCTTGGCAATCGACCTATCACGACCGATTTCGCCGAAGAAGTATTGGCGGACATGTTCCGTGCAAGCCGCAGGCGGATCACGATCGACGAAATCCAGAAACGCGTTTCGGAGCATTTCCGGATCCGTCATGCGGAAATGGTTTCCGCCCGTCGCGCCCGCGAAGTCGCCAGACCGCGCCAGATTGCGATGTATTTGGCCAAGCAGCTGACCCCACGTTCACTTCCCGAAATCGGCCGCCGGTTTGGCGGGCGCGATCACACCACCGTTATTCACGCCGTCCGGCAAATTGAGCGCCTGCGTGGCGAAGACAGCGAAATCGACAATGATGTTCGCACACTGATCCGGGTGCTGGAGGGCTAGACATCGGCGCGCGCGCGCGGCATAGGCGCGTACGATATGAATACGGCCCGCGCCCTTCTCCTTCTGCGACTTACGCGCCCTTAGGCGCGTGTTTCCGTGCGCGGGCTTGGCCTGCGCGACCCGCCTAAGGGCTTGCATCACCAGAAACCCAAGCTTGAGAGAAGCCATCATGTTGCGCGATCCTTCACAAAAATACCGTCCTTTCCCCCAAATCGATCTGCCCGACCGGCAATGGCCTGGCCGCACGATCACAAAAGCGCCGCGCTGGCTGTCCACAGACATGCGCGACGGAAATCAGGCGCTGATCGACCCGATGGATGCCGAGAAGAAGACTCGCTTTTTTGATCTTCTCCTCAAAATTGGGATCAAGGAAATCGAGATCGGTTTCCCTGCTGCTGGAGCGACCGAATTCGATTTCATCTCCGGGCTGGTCAAGTCCGATCGTATTCCCGAGGACGTGATCGTCCAGGTGCTGACCCAATCACGCGAAGACCTGATCCGTACAAGCTTTGATTCCCTTTGCGGTGCGCGGGCAGCGATCGTGCATCTCTATAACGCCGTTTCGCCAGCATGGCGACGAATCGTATTTCAGATGGAGCCTGCCGATATCCTTGATATTGCAGTGACAGGTGCAAAAATCATGCGTGACGAGGCGGCGAAGCAACCCAATACCGACTGGCATTTTGAATATTCGCCCGAAACCTTCTCGACTGCAGAGATCGATTTCAGTCTCGAATGCTGCACGGCCGTGATGGATGTGCTCAAGCCGACGCCGGACAAACCAATTATCTTCAACCTGCCCGCCACCGTCGAGGCAGCAACGCCCAACATCTATGCCGACCAGATCGAGTATTTCGGGCGCAATATTTCCAACCGCGAGAGCGTCGTCATCAGCCTTCACACCCACAACGACCGCGGAACCGGCGTCGCCGCAACCGAGCTTGGCCTGCTGGCCGGGGCGGACCGTGTCGAGGGCTGCCTGTTCGGCAATGGCGAGCGAACCGGAAACGTCGATCTGGTTACAGTTGCTCTCAACATGTACACACAGGGCCTTGATCCAAAACTAGATTTTTCCGATATCGACCAGATCATCAAGACGGTCGAATATTGCAACGCCCTGCCCGTTCACCCACGACATCCCTATGCAGGCGAACTGGTCTTCACTGCCTTTTCAGGCAGTCATCAGGATGCGATCAAAAAGGGCTTTTCGGCGCAGGCGACCCGTAACGACGATTTCTGGGAAGTGCCTTACCTTCCCATCGATCCTGTCGATTTGGGCCGCTCTTATGAAGCGGTAATCCGCGTTAATTCGCAATCCGGCAAGGGAGGCTTTGCCTGGGTGCTCGAACAGGATCAGGGGCTGAAACTGCCCAAGCGGATGCAGGCGCACTTTTCCGGCCATGTTCAGGCGTTGGCCGATGACGTGGGCCGAGAACTCCATGCCGGAGACATTTGGGATGTGTTCCAGCGCGCCTATCGCCTTAACACGCCGCAGCATTTCCAGTTGCTCGATTATAACGAGAGCCGCGCTGCAAATGGCGACCGGATCTTTATCGGGAAAATTTCCGTCGAGGGCCGCGAACAATCGGTTAGCGGTCGTGGCAACGGTCTGATCTCTAGCGTTGTTGCAACGATCAATGACAGCTTCGGTGTCAGACTCGACATTGCCGATTACAGCGAACACGCGATGGGCCAGGGAACCAATGTCCGCGCGGCGGCTTTTGTCGAATGCCGGACGGCCAAGGGCCATACCGTATGGGGTGTCGGCATTGATGAGGACGTCGCAACCGCGAGCGTCCGTGCTGTCCTGAGCGCGGCGAACGGGCTGGCCGACTAACGCTAAACCGGCTGCAATGATACAGGCGGCACCTCCGGTGCGATGACCATAATCGCGTCCCCCATCCGCACAATCCCGCCGCGTTCTATGACCCCCATCACCCCGCCTTTTCGGATCAGCGTACCATCTGGCGCATGATCCAGCAGGGCATTCATCAACCCTGGAGAGTGTTCGTTCAGCTGGTGACAGGGATTGCGCAGCCCCGTCAGCATAATCATCGCGCCTGAGGGAAAACGGAGCCGTGTACCGGTTGAAAGGTCGAGCAATGCGATGCCTTCAGTCAGAATATTCTCGCCAAGTTCACCTGACGCCACTGCGAACCCCTGCGCATTCAATTCTGCGAGCAGTTCCGCGTGGACCAGATGAACCTGCCGCAAATTGGGTTGGTCGGGATTTTGTGCAACCCGGCTGCGATGCTTCACTGTCACCCCGCGATGCGCATCGCCGTCAACCCCCTCGCCAGCGATGAGCTGGATTGACGCGGCAATCGTCTTGCCAAGGCCGTGACCGTCGCGCGCCGAGACTGAAATCACCTTGGGTCCGGCCATTGGCATTGCCCCTCAAGCCGATATGCCGAACCGTTGCTGCATCAGGCTGAATGTCGCCATTCGCAGGATAATCGGTGACGCCTCGCTTGCCATTGCCGCATCTCCACCCGCAGCGGTTGCAAGAAAAGCGCAAGCCTTGGCGGAGTCAAAGAACGGCTGGTCAGCAAAACTGCGCGACCGGATGATGTCTTCACAACGCTGTCGCAAAGGGTCGCTCACGGCTTTCTTTCCAGTCTGGCTGAGCGGGGGTGCAATAAATGGATGTTTTTCTCGCGCATAGAGTTCGGGTGTGATCACGTCACGCGCAGCTTCGCGGAGTACATATTTTTCTGTTTTCTCGCGGATCTTGTATTCGATTGGCAGGCCAGCGGCATATTCCGCGACCTTGTGATCGAGGAAGGGCACGCGACCCTCGATCGAATGGGCCATTTCCATACGGTCGGCGAGGACTGTCAGGATGAAGTTGATCAGCATCGTCTTTTGCCAAAGATAAAGCGAAACATTGGTAGGGTCGCGACGGTCGATCCGGCCAGCAATATCCAGTTCGGCCATGATCCGCGCATATGGTGCATCGACCCCGTTTCCGATCGGCGCATCCGACCGCATGAGGCCGGACAGTTCATGATATTGAACCGACAGGCTCTCGATCCAGGACGGGCAATATCCGACCGCCTTGCGAATATGCTCGACGCCATTTGCCGGGGTGCCGGACGGGTCAAAAATCCATCGCGAAAGTGGATTGGCCGCAATCAGGGTCGCGAGCGCAGCCTGACGCTCTGCCTGGTTTGCATAGCCTTTTCCGTGCAAAATGAGATCACGACGTTCGAAGGGATAACCGGCCAGCATTTCATCCGAGCCTTCGCCGGTGAAAACAACCTTGATCCCGGCATCGCGAACAGCACGCGAGAGGAGGAATTTCGCAACGGTGTTTCCGTTGAATACCGGTTTTTCGCTGTGCCAAATGGCGTCTTCCAGGGCGTCTGCCATGTCCAGGGGCGAAACGGGAATCGGGACATAGTTTGAACCCGTGAATGCCGCGGTTCGTTCTGCCAGTGGCGATTCATCGAACGCCCCTTCAAAGGCAATGGTGAAGGCCCGAATGGGTCGATCCAGCCTTGCCTGCGCCAGTCCCAGCACGGCCGATGAATCGAGGCCGCCGCTGAGGTAGCAGGCGACTTCGACATCAGCGGTCAGGCGTTCGGCAACGCTCTCGTCGAGGACATCCCGGAAGCCGCTGACGATGTCCGCCTCGCTCCGCCTGTCCTTCTCGAGCGCAGATTGGGTCGGGTAGATATTTTCCCAATAGGGCACGATCCGCACATTGCCTTCCTTGGCGAACAACAGGCAGCCCGGCGGGACCTGGTGGATATTCTTGAACATGGTCGTATGGCTGCGCATGCTCGAGAACTCGTCGAGCACGGCGTCGACATCCCAGCGCGCCGGCACGCCAAGCGCCAGCAGCGCCTTTATCTCGGACGCAAAGAGCACATCGCCGTTCCAGATCGCATAGAAGAGCGGTTTGATGCCGAACCGGTCGCGCGCCGCGATCAGTTCCCCGCTGCGGCGGTCTGCAATCACCAAGGCGAATTCGCCACGGAGATGTTCGACAAAACCCGCGCCATCCCTGTCGTAGAGATGGAGCGCAATCTCGCTGTCGGACTCGGTGATGAAGCGATAGCCCTGTTCGCGAAGCGCCTCGCGGATCGCCTTGTATCCATAGAATTCGCCGTTCACGACGACGTTGAGATCGCCGCGCGCATGGCTGAGCGGTTGATCGCCATTTTCCAGCCCGATGATACTGAGGCGAACATGGCCGAGCGCGGTCAGGCGATCCTCGGAAAACCAAGTGGCGCTTCCATCCGGCCCGCGATGGGCAATAGTCTCAAGTGCTGCATAGAGCTTTCCGGAGGTGATCCAGGGCCGTTTCAGCCGGGCCGCAATCAATCCACACATAATCATCCCCCAAAGCCTGTCCCCGGACTTGACCCGATCAGGCCCGACACGACGGAATGTGTCAAACGAATTCAGGCCGAACGGCGCTGCAAACCAAGGGGTTGAAATTCTCCCATTGTGTATTATGTTATTAACACACTAGAAACGGCGCGGAGTTCATAATGGCCAAGGACAGCAAGAAGGCCCGCAAGGGCGGCAAGGCGAAGACGCTGAAAATCCCGAAGAAAGTGGGCAATGTCAAAATCCCCAAGGAATTGCGCCGCGAAGGCAATGGCCTGATCGACGCGCTCAAGGGTCTGCTCGCAACCGAAATCGCCGCCGCCGCGATCACTGCCCTCGCCCGCAGTCCGCGCATGAAGCGACAGGACGACTAAACTCCGGTTCACGCAATCCGCTGAGCCCAGGGCGGGATCAGTCCATAGTCGGGCCGCGGCCACGCGCTGACAGTGTGCACACCGGCTTCCGGCTCCCCCGATGCATCCGCCTCGACCGCCCGTGCCATCTTCCCCTCAACCGGCAACAGCGCAGCCTTGCGCGCAGGCTTGGGCGGTGATGGCGGCGCAGGCACAAAGCCGAACCAGTCATCGCGTTCGGCGTCTCCCGTGGCGCGCAGTCCGGCCAGTTCCTCCTCTTCACGGGCCAATGCGACCGTGAGTTCGGCGTCGGTCAGGGCCCGCTCATAATCCTCATCGCCGAAACGCCCTTCCTGCCTGCCGTCAAACCCCGGCGGCGGCGGGAAATGGGTGACCCATTCGCCATCCGTGTCGCGCCAGACGGACTCGGCCTCAGGCGGTTCGCAGTCATCGTCGCCATCATCCTCGTCATCCGCCAGCACGTCGGATGCGTCCTTAAGTTGTGGGTGTCCATTGCGCCCCGCATCCACCCCGAACACGGCGGCCATCCGGGCCTCGTGCCGCGCGCGGGCGGCTTCGAGAAACAGCGCCGCTTCCATCCCCCCGGCCCCGGCCTCGATCATTTCGACAAAGCGTTCGAAATCCTGTGCGACCATCCGCGCGGCCATCGGCTCCTCTCCCTCGACAGCGTCCGAGACATGCCGGTCCAACCGCCCGAGCAGGGTGCAACCTAGCCGATTGTCATGCCGGTGGCGCTTGGC
>JANNLW010000481.1:0-1292 GCA_031397145.1 Sphingomonadales bacterium
GCTTTATCGCCCGCTCGTCGGACGTCGTTGCCGAAACCCGCAAGGGAAGGCAGGTTGTCAACATCCGGACCGGAGCAAAGCTGATCGTTGCGCGGGTCATCATGGCGGCGCATGATTATGCCGCTGTGGTGGGCGAAAACCGGAAGCTGGTTGTGTTCCCGCTGGACGAACTCCCCGAAATGACGCGCGGCCAAGGCGTCACACTCCAGAAATACCGCGATGGCGGGCTGTCCGATGCGACCAGCTTCCATTTCGAGGAGGGCTTGAGTTGGGCAATGGGCGGAGACACTGGTCGTATACGTACGGAGGCCGACCTGACGCTGTGGCGCGTTGCGCGTGGCGCCGGGGGAAGAATGCCGCCCACCGGATTTCCAAGAGACAACCGTTTCGGGTAAAACGCGCTGAAGCATGGTGAAGTCAAAGCATGCGAAGGCTGTTAACTATAAATAATTGCACACCCGGCCGGAAAACAAATAAAGAATTGCGCGCTTTTCCAATGAATTCTTCGGGATTGTCCCACATTGGGAAAAAACATGACGAAATTATCTTGCGCGACCTAATTCGTTAAGACATTCTTCACCAACACCAAGAGTCGCACCAGAAATCAATACGCTGAACGAGAGGTCGCATTACGCTTCTTCCGTGTGGGGTGGGTTATGGTGTGGTGATGGTGAAACTATCTAGGCAGGGGGCCATTATGAAGTTGTACAAAACACTACCACTCATCGCATTGTGCGCGACGGCTTATGCGCCGACGGCTGCAAGTGCAGCGCCAACCATCAAATCCTATTTCGAGTTCAAGAAGCCGGCGATGATCCAGATTCCTGGTGACGTGTCGCTCGACACGAACGGCGAATCGGCTCCGGTGAGCAACGTCTCAAGCGGCTTTACGCTCGGTTTTGAGGGCATCAGCCAGTATGATGGTGCCAGCTTTGGACGCAACTTCATTCCGCCAGATACGATGGGTGCGGTTGGTCGCACACAATATTTCGAAACCAGCAATGGCGCTTATGGCGTGTTTGACAAATATACCGGCGCGCGGCTTTCAGTCGTGTCGGACAACGCATTTTGGGCTGCAGCCGGCCAGACCGGATCCAATGGCGATTCACGCGTCATGTATAACGCAGCGGCGGGTCGCTGGATTGCCATCGCATTCGGAGCGAATACAAAGGACCTCCAGATTGCTATTTCGGATTCAGCCAAACCGCGGTTTCCCAAATCCCTGCCAGGCTTTCCGCCGTGTCAGTTCTCTGCCGCCGCATCAAAACCGTTTCCGCCTGGTCATCCATCGT
>JANNLW010000061.1:0-7332 GCA_031397145.1 Sphingomonadales bacterium
TCAAGCCGGTCGGTACTGGCTGCCCGTTCGATTGTCAGGTGCGGTTCGTTGAAATTTCTGACTAGCGAGACAATCGGGCTGGCGGCATATCTCTCGGCCAGTACAGCCTCGATTTCTTCGGCCGATGGCTTTTTCGGCATAGCGCCTGTCATGAGTGGAATATCGACCACCATCCCGCGATAGGTCCTCGCGACCGACGGTGCAAAGAGCGGCGCGTGGGTCAGACCAGCGTGCGTCTGCATCTCTGGCACATGCTTGTGACCAAGGTTGAGTGCATAGGTGCGCCAGGCCGTTTCGGTGCCATCATTTTCGAACTCGGCAATCATTGCTTTTCCGCCGCCCGAATATCCTGAAACTGCGTTGACGGTCAGGGGCCAGTCTGCGGGGATAAGTCCAGCGTGCACCAGAGGTTTGACAAGGGCCAGGAACCCGGTCGAATAACAGCCGGGATTGGAAACGCGCTTTGCTTCCTTGAGCCTTTCGAAGCCGTTCGGATCTATTTCGTGGAAACCGAAGACCCAGCTATCGGCTGTCCGGTGTGCCGAGGAGGCATCGATTACCCGCGTTCGCTTGTTGTCGATGAGGGACACCGCTTCGCGCGCCGCATCATCAGGAAGGCACAAAATCACGACATCTGCGTCGTTTAACGCTTCGCGCCGGGCGCGCGGGTCCTTCCGCGATGCTTCGGCGATCTCGATCAGGTCTATATCGCGTCGCCCGGACAGCCGATCGCGTATCTCAAGTCCCGTTGTTCCATGCCCACCATCAATAAAGACGGTGGTCATGACAATATCCTTCGACGGGAAAGGATGGGCGTTCCATGATTGTCAACGATCCGCGCGACGATAGCTGCAAGCGGCTCGATCAATGTCTTGCCTTCATTTTGGGTGGCGTGGATCAGGTTCTCGGTATCAACCATCATGCCGACATGACCGGGAAAGAATACCAGATCTCCGCGCTGCAACGGTGCTCCGGCGGGAATTTCGGTGCCCAGGCTGGCCTGCTGCATGTCGCTGTCGCGTGGTGCTTCAATATTGGCAGCCGCAAGGCTGCGCTGGATCAATCCCGAACAATCAAGCCCGACGCCACCGCGCCCGCCCCAGACATAGGGTTTATCGAGAAATGACCTTGCTGCCTCTACAGGGTCACGGGTTTTCAACTCGTCAACCGGTGCCGCACTTTCTGCCAACGCTTCAGCCAGGACATAACCAACATAATGATCGTGCTTGCTGAATCCCCAGGCCCAGCCGCCCGAAATGTCGAGCAACATAAACGCCTCCCCGGCAAGCAATTCGGAGACTTGATCACCACTTGGTTTGTCGCAGATTGGCGTAAAGCGGATGTTGCAGAACCGTTCAACCGGGCTGACATAATGCGGAGAGAAATGCTTTCCGGCCAGCGCAACGTCGGCCAAGTCACCGCGCATCGCGTTGATACGCGGATCGAGTGTCCGAGAAGGCCCACTCAGGAAAAAGCTGTTTCGCTTGTGCAGCATAATGGCGCGGCATGTAGACGACGGCGCGCCAGAAAGGCAATGGCAGCGACACAGGCATCCTGTGCCGCTGCCGAAATCAATCGAAGATCAGTCCTTCAAATCTGCGGGCACATGCCCGCCGTTAGCGGCGAGCTCGTTCATCACCTGGCGATGCAGCCAGATGTTCATTGATGCAGAATCGTTCATATCACCGGTGTAGCCCAATTCGGTTGCCAGTTCCTTGCGGTTCGCAAGACTTGAATCGAGACCGCACAGCTTCATCAGGTCGACGATCGAAGTGCGCCAGTTGGTTTCATAACTCACCGATGCGGCTGCTACCGTCAGGATGGCTTCGATGTCGACTGGCTCTGGGGCCGGAACAGGTGCCGACGTTGCGCTGGATGTCGCGGCAGCTGGGGCAGGGGCTGCCTGCGCTGCCCTTCCAAAAATGGCGTCCTTGATCTTGCTGAAAATACTCATGTGCTACTCCTCTTTAAGCCTGACACGCGAATCGTCATGGCCTTTCCTGAGATCTCAATGCTACACGTCAATGACGCTCGATCCTAACGTGATCGGGCGAGTTTTGGTCAGTTGGGAGTAAGGTCATGGATATTCTGGACAATCTTTTGCAGGGCGCGTTGGGTACCGGACAACAAGATGGCTCTGGGCTGCCGATCGACGTGTCCGGACTTGCGAATCAGTTTGGCCTCTCTCCCGAGCAGGCGAATGCAGCCGTTGGTGCCCTGTTGCCAGCAGTGCTCGGTGGACTCCACAAGTCCGAGGAAAGTGGTGGCTCGGGCGGCATTGCTGATATTGTCGCTGGAATGGGGGCTCCTCACGAAGATATCGAGGGTGGCAATACGATTCTGGGACAGATTTTCGGGTCCAAAGATGTCAGCCGTCAGGTCGCGAGCCATGCGGCTTCCGAAACGGGTATCAGTGATACGATCCTGAAGGCGATGCTGCCCGTTATTGCAGGACTTGTTGCTCAACAGGTCGCGAAAAAAATGGGCGGTGGCGTCATGGGTGGACTAGCGGGATCAGTGCTGGCTTCTGTCCTTGGCGGTGGTTCGGCAGCATCGCCTGCAGCGACACAAGGTGGCGGATTGGCCCACGTTTTGGGCGGTTTGGCGGGCGCATTCGGCAATGGAGGAGGGCAGGCGGCCAATCCGCTTGATTCGATTTTAGGCGGGTTGTTGGGTCGCAAATAGACTATGTGGCTGGATATCGTGCCTTTAGCATAGCCCATACTGCGCGCAGTCCCAATGCTTCGCCGCCCTTAGGGCGACCAGGCTTGGCAGCTGCGCGCCATGCCCAGGTATCGAGATGCACCCACGGTGTTCCTGCGGGCACAAACCTGCGCAAGAACAACGCCGCCGTGATCGCGCCTGCCATACCGCCTTCGGCAGAATTGACGACATCGGCGATTTCGGATTTGAGCATTTCGTCATAGCCTGACCAAAGCGGCAATCGCCAAACAGGATCATGCTCTGCGACGGACGCCTTGTTCAATGCATCGGCCAGATCGTGGTCATTGCTGAACATGGCGGGCAAATCCGGGCCCAGCGCAACGCGGGCAGCGCCGGTCAGCGTTGCAAAATCGACAATAAGTCCGGCTTCGGCTTCGACTGCCCTTGTAATGGCATCCGCAAGGACAAGGCGGCCTTCTGCGTCGGTATTATCGATCTCGACCGTCATCCCGTTACGCGATTTGAGAATGTCGCCGGGGCGAAAGGCATTGCCGGCAATTGCATTCTCGGCGGCAGGAATGAGCATGTGCAGCCTTACCGGCAGCCGCGATTCCATCACCAACCTGGCCAAGGCAAGGGCATGGGCTGCGCCGCCCATATCCTTCTTCATGATCCGCATGCCGCTGGCCGGCTTGATATCAAGCCCGCCCGAATCGAACGTGATACCCTTGCCGATGATCGCTACACGCGGATGGGACGGGTTTCCCCACTCAAGTTCGATCATGCGCGGCGCGTGACGTTTTTCCGCCGCGGCACCGACGGCGTGGACCATCGGATAACCTGTCTCAAGATCATGGCCCTTGGTCACATGAAATGACGCGCCATGCACCTTCGCGATTGCTTCTGCCTGATGCTGAAGCTCCGCCGGGCCCATATCGGCCGCCGGCGTGTTGACAAGATCGCGCACCAGCGCTGTCGCTTGGGCCAGCCGAACCAACTCCGGAATTGCTGCCGGGTCCTTTGTCAGCAGAACGCGTTGCGGAATAGCTTCGGCCTTTGCCAGATATCGCCCGAAGCGATGATGGGCAAGCAGCCAGCCCAACGCCATTCCGCCAGGGCTGCCATCGCCCAAGCGGTAGCATCCTTCTGGCAAGCGGGAGGCTGCACCGGCCAGTGTCCAGACGCTTTCATGTTCCGCGGCGCCCAAAATGACCGACCAGTCGCCGCCTGTGTCCGCAGGGGCAATCAGGATTTCGCCTGCCTTGCCTTCGAATCGCGCCGCAACAGCAGCTGTTCGGACCCGCTCAGGCTGTGTTGCGATCCAATCCACAATGCCGGTCTTGGAGACGAATTCGATTGTCCGCGCGGGTTGTCCCTGATCGGGTTGGAGCAAGGCTGCAAAGTCAGTCATGATTGTCCCATGCCAATCTCATAGCGCCACGTCGAGCCGTTTGATTTCAGGAAAGCACATGGTCACGCGCGCGACCGGGCTTCCGGCGCCTGACGACGCTTTCCTAGCAGGGTACGCCAAAAAGGTCGTGATCGTCGGCATCTTCGATTTTTACTGGAACAATGTCGCCTTGGGCGAGATGAGCCGCGTTGCGCAGGAAAACCTGGCCATCAATTTCCGGTGCGTCGGCCTTTGAACGCGCATTCGCCCCGCCTTCGTCATCGATCTCGTCGATTATCACGTCAATCGTACGGCCTATTTTCGCGGACAATTTTGCGGCTGATATCGCCGCCGTCTTTGCCATAATTTTTGCGTAGCGTTCTTCCTTGACGGCTTCGGGAACCGGATTGGGAAGCGCAGTGGCGGGAGCACCTTCGACGGGTTCAAAACGGAAGGCACCCACCCGATCGAGTTGGGCCTCGTCGAGCCAATCGAGCAGGTACTGGAAATTCTCTTCTGTCTCTCCGGGGAACCCGACCACAAAGGTGGACCGGATTGCGATATCCGGGCAGATTTCGCGCCAGCGTTTTACGCGTTCGAGAACCTTTGCCTCATTCGCTGGGCGTTTCATGGCCTTGAGTACCGAAGGGGCTGCGTGCTGGAATGGGATGTCGAGGTAGGGAAGAACCAGTCCCTCGGCCATCAATGGAATTATCTGATCCACATGTGGGTAGGGGTAGACGTAATGAAGCCTTACCCACGCACCCAGTTTGCCCAGTTCGCGGGACAGGTCCGTCATGTGTGCGCGCACCTCGCGGCCTTTCCAGTCGCGCGGTTGGTGGCGGATATCGACGCCGTAGGCTTACGTATCCTGGGAAATGACGAGCAATTCCCTGGTGCCCGCGGCCACAAGCTTTTCCGCTTCACGCAGGATCGCATCGGGACGACGCGAGACGAGATCGCCTCGGATGCTGGGAATGATGCAGAACGCGCAACGGTGGTTGCAGCCCTCCGAAATTTTAAGATAGCTGTAGTGGCGCGGAGTCAGTTTCAATCCCGCCTCGGGAACCAGATCGACGAAGGCGTTCGGCACAGTAGGAGCTGCTTCGTGTACTGCTTCGACAACGGCCTGATATTGGTGCGGTCCACTGATCGCAAGCACTTCAGGGAATCGGGCGCGAATGACATCGGCCTCATTGCCCATACATCCGGTCACAATCACACGGCCATTCTTCGCAATGGCTTCGCCGATCGCTTCCAGACTTTCTTCCTTGGCTGAATCGAGGAAGCCGCACGTGTTGACAAGCACGACATCAGCCCCTGCATAGTCTGGCGAGAGTCCGTAACCATCCGCCCGCAGCTTTGTCAAAATGCGTTCGCTATCGACGAGAGCCTTTGGGCAGCCGAGCGAAACCATGCCGACTTTTGGCGGAGAAGGGAGTATTGTTGCCATGATTGGCCGCGCCCATAGGCGTGTTTTGCAACGATGTCATCCGCATGATACGCTCCGCTTGCTTCAAGAGAGAGGAGTAAACCCAAATGTGGGATATAAACTGGATCGCAATGGTTCTGGCCGCTTTAGCAGGATTTCTGGTTGGGGGCATCTGGTATGGCCCGCTTTTCCTCAAATCCTGGCAGCGTGAAGCCGGAATTACACAAGAGATGATGGCCAAACGAAATCCGGCGATCGTGTTTGGCGGCGCATTCCTGCTGAACCTGTTTTCCTCGTTCATCCTGGGCCATGTTCTGGCGACCTATGGGCGTCCGGAATTGGGCGTCAGCATCATGGTTGCCGGAGGAGTCGCACTTGGCTTCATCGCGACGGCGATTGGCGTGAATTACCTTTTTGCCAGCAAGTCATTGAAGCTGTTCGCAATCGATGCCGGATACTGGGTGGTGATCTACGGCGTGATGGGCGCGATATACGGGGTTTTTCGATAGTTAGCCGGCAATGATGCGGTCAACCCCACCCATGTAAGGCAGAAGGACGGATGGGACGGCAACGCTGCCGTCTTCCTGCTGGTAATTCTCGATCACCGCGACAAGCGCACGACCGACCGCAAGGCCAGAACCGTTCAGAGTGTGGACAAAACGCGTTCCCTTCTCGCCATCGGGGCGATACCGCGCATTCATACGACGGGCCTGGAAGTCGCCGCAATTGGAACAGCTTGATATCTCCCGGTACTGCGCTTGCCCGGGCAGCCACACTTCAAGATCATAGGTCTTTCGCGCGGTGAAACCCATATCGCCGGTACAGAGCAGCATCCGCCGATAGGGAAGTTCGAGCCGTTCAAGCACCGCTTCGGCGCAAGCAGTCATCCGCTCATGCTCGGCATCGGAGTCCTCAGAGCGCGTGATAGAGACAAGTTCGACCTTGTCGAACTGATGCTGGCGGATCATCCCACGTGTATCGCGTCCCGCTGCACCGGCCTCGGATCGGAAACAAGGCGTAAGCGCGGTGAAGCGGATGGGGAGTTCCACTCCGACGAGAATCGATTCGCGAACAATGTTGGTCAGGCTGACTTCCGCGGTCGGAATCAGCCAGCGGCCATCGGTTGTCCTGAACTGGTCCTCTGCAAATTTTGGCAATTGGCCTGTGCCGTAAAGCGCCTCGTCTCGAACAAGGACAGGCGGGGCCACTTCCTGATATCCAAACTCACCTGTGTGCAAGTCAAGCATGAACTGCCCAAGCGCGCGGGAGAGGCGGGCTATTCCGCCGCGCAAATAAGCAAAGCGTGCGCCGGAAACCTTCTGCGCAGTCTCGAAATCGAGCCCGAGCGCTGGACCGATCACGTCATGTTCCTTCGGAGTGAAGGCGAAATTGCGGATGGCGCCGCGCAGATGGATGATGGCGTTGGCACTTTCATCGCCGCCGGTTGGCACATCCTCCTCGGCAAGATTGGGAATAGCGGCAAGGGCCTCATTCAAGGCGCCAAGCGCGTCGCGTTCCCGGGCTTCGAGATCGGTAATCGAAGTTTTAAGATCGGCCATTTCGGCCATAAGGCGCTCGGCTTCATCCTCGTCCTTTTTTGCCTTTGCCGCCCCGATCGCCTTTGAAGATTCATTCCTTAGCGCCAACGCGACCTGCAGGTCCTGGGTCAACGCTCGCCATTGTTCGTCCAGCATCACAATCTGCTGTGCAATTGCGGATGCGCCGCGTCGCGCCAAGGCGGCGTCAAACGCTTTTGGATTCTCTCTGATCAGGCGAATATCATGCATGGCCGTGCGCTATGACGTGAGGCTCGGCGGGTCGCAAGCGGATTGGTTCGTTTGGTCTC
>JANNLW010000064.1:0-3961 GCA_031397145.1 Sphingomonadales bacterium
GATCGAGGCGGGCGGCCCGGTCTATCCCCTTACCATCGGAACGCCGATCAAGCTTGATCTGGATATTGACGAATATATGCAGCACCAGCGCAATGCAGGTCTCATCATCATTCAGGATGGCCGGATCCGCTTCGAAAAATATGCGCTGGGTTATGGCCCAAACGGGCGTTGGACGAGCTTTTCGGTCGCCAAATCGTTCACCTCGACACTTGTAGGGGCGGCGATCGCGGATGGTTTTATCAAAAGCCTTGAGGATGGAGTGACGGCCTACATGCCCGATTTGCAAGGCTCGCCCTATGATGATGTAACCATCCGGCAATTGCTGACCATGACGTCGGGCGTGCAATGGAACGAGGACTACACCGATGCGAAATCTGATGTCGCGCTGTTTAATCTCCAAAAACCCGAGCCTGGCGTCGACGTGACGGTGAGCTACATGCGCAAGCTCAGACGCGAGGCGCCTGCGGGAAGCAAGTGGGTTTACAAGACAGGCGAAACAAACCTGATTGGCGTTCTGGTTTCAAGTGCGACCGGCAAGACCCTGTCGGCCTATCTTTCAGAAAAGGTCTGGAAGCCATTCGGGATGGAGCACGATGCCGTCTGGATGCTAGGCGCGACGGGCCACGAAATTAGCGGTTGCTGTATCTCGGCAACCTTGAGGGACTATGCGCGGTTTGGCCTGTTCATATTGAACGGCGGTTTTGCAGGCGGAAAGAGCGTCCTGCCCGATGATTGGTTGCCCCATGCGACCACCAAACAGGCCGATATTGCTGATCCCGGTCGAGGCTATGGCTTTCAATGGTGGACCAATGACAATGGCAGCTTTGCCGCACAAGGCATTTTCGGGCAGGGCATATTCATTGACCCGAAGCGAAAACTGGTAATCGCATCAAACGGGAACTGGCCCTCCGCTACCGATCCTGAAGGGGTGGGGGCGGAGCGACACGGCTTCTACAACGCGGTTCAACGCGCGGTGGAGTTCGAATGCTGATCCACGCCGCCATGTATCGCGACAATCCGGTCAAGTACGGCAACATTCATCAAATGATCGAACGCGCAACCGACACGTGAGCCGTCGTTCCAAATCACTTTTGCCTGAAGGCTGGACAGGCTCGGCAAAGTCACCCAGCAGATCGCATCGGGCCTCATGCCTGTCACCGCATCGCAGCAGAATCCGCTGATCGACAGGTCATAAACGGTGACTTCGAAGCCGGGCGACCCGGACGCACGCAGTCTTGCCGCAAGCCGCATTGGGATGCGCACGCCGCAACGGTCTTCCTGCGACGCAGATTGGTAAGGCGTATAATTTGGCATCGTTCAATCCTGACAATGCTGGTCCTGCCAACCGCAATAGAGTTGATTGGATAACACCCCCCTAGCGGAAGTGGTTAATCCACACGGATTCTAAGTCCGGTCTCGAACCCGTCGACAAGAAGACCAAGAATTCGATCTGCAACAACCTCGGGCGCCTTCAAGGACACAGGATCTTCGCCAGGATAGGCCAACGCACGCATCTTCGTGCGCGTCGCACCAGGATCAACGATCGCGACAGCAATGCGGCCCGCATTCCTGTTTTCCTCGGAATAGGCGCCTAACAGCGTATCGAATGCCGCTTTCGAGGCGCCATAGGCACCCCAATAGGCGCGTGGCATTGCCCCGACGCTTGATGTGAGGCCAATGATCCGCGCATTGGCACTTTGCCGAAGGAGGGCATCGAATGCCGCAATCAAGGCTGTCTGGGCGCTGACATTGAGGGTGAATATCTTGGCGAACTCTTTCGCATCGAGATGCTGCACCGGTGCAAGGGTTCCCAGCATGGCTGCGTTCAGCACCAGAACGTCCAGTTTCTTCCAGCGTTCCGACAGGGCATGTGCAAGGCGACCAATACTTTCCGGGTCGGTCAGGTCGAGCGGTGCAATGGTTGCGGTTCCGCCAGCAGCGTGTATCCGTTCTTCGACCTCTTCAAGGCCTGAGATCGTGCGTGCTGTCAGGATCACGTGCGCGCCGGCTGAGGCCAGCGCTTCCGCCGTCGCCGCACCAATGCCGCGCGAAGCCCCGGTGACGAGCGCAACCTGTCCGTCAAGCAATCCCGGCACTAGACCACCCGTTCGGCGAGCAGGCTGAGCTGATTTTCAGGCGCTATTTCGTCCTGGTCGGTCAAGCGGGTCGGATAATCGCCCGTAAAGCACGCATCGCAATATTGCGGGCGGATATCGGCGCGGTGATCCTCTCCCAGCGCCTTGTAAAGACCATCTATTGAAACAAAGGCCAGACTATCGGCATGGATAAACGTCCGCATTTCTTCGACATTGTGCTTGGCGGCGAGCAATTTGGATCGTTCGGGCGTATCGACTCCGTAGAAACAGCTATGTCGTGTTGGCGGGCTTGCGATCCGCAGATGGACTTCGGTCGCGCCGGCATCACGCATCATCTGGACGATCTTGAGACTTGTCGTGCCTCGCACAATCGAATCATCGATCAGGACGACGCTTTTGCCCTTGATCAGCGCGCGATTGGCATTGTGCTTCAGCTTGACGCCGAGATGACGGACTTGATCACCCGGCTGGATGAAAGTCCGCCCGACATAGTGTGAGCGGATAATGCCCAGTTCAAAGGGTATGCCGGACTGCTGGGCATAGCCAATCGCTGCTGGCGTCCCGCTATCCGGCACGGGGATGACCATATCCACACGAACCGGGCTTTCTACCGCAAGTTGCGCGCCGATGGCCTTGCGGACCGAATAGACACTGGATCCGTCAACGATTGAATCGGGACGAGAGAAATAGACGTGTTCGAAGATGCAGGGGCGTGGGCTGATCGCCGCGAAGGGCTTGATTGACCGAAGTTCGCCATTCGTGACAACGATGATCTCGCCGGGTTCAACCTCGCGTTCATAGGTTGCGCCGACAACATCTAGAGCCACAGTTTCCGAAGCGAAAATAAAGGTTTCGCCGAGTTTTCCCATAACCAGCGGACGGATACCCAGCGGGTCGCGGCAGACGATCATGCCCTCGGGCGTCAGGCAGATCAGCGAATATGCGCCCTCGACCTGTTTCAAGGCGTCGATGAATTTGTCGAGAAGGGTTCGGTATGTGCTGGTCGCGACGAGGTGGATGATGACTTCGGTGTCGCTGGTTGACTGGAAGATCGCACCCCGGCGGACAAGGTCGCGCTTCACTGTCATCGCATTGGAGATGTTGCCGTTATGGGAAACGGCAAATCCACCGGAAGCCAGATCGGCGAAAAGCGGCTGAACATTGCGCAGGGACGTCTCACCGGTCGTCGCATACCGGACATGGCCGCAGGCAACGCTGCCGGGCAGGCCATTGATGATTTCGTCACGGTCAAAATTGCCGGCAACATGCCCCATTGCGCGATGCGAATGAAAATTGGATCCGTCCCAGCTTGTGATACCAGCCGCTTCCTGGCCGCGATGCTGGAGGGCGTGAAGGCCCAGGGCCGTGACTGCTGAGGCCGTGTCGGCCCCCCAAACCCCGAAAATCCCGCATTCTTCGCGTAGCTTGTCATCATCGAACGGATGTGTGGTGATCATGGGGAATCGTCCGATGGTTGCGCCGTGCCGCGCATATAGGGGGTTGTCTCCGATTTGTAATGCCCGTTGGGCCGAAAAGTCGGTCGTGATCGAAATTGAACGGAAATGCGTTCCCATCGGGACGCTTGCCCTCTCCCGGCATCGCCCTAAAAGGCGCTGATGACCAATATGCGCGAAAACAGCCTCGTTCTGGATCCCCGCTACGACGACGACGGCCTGATCACGGCCGTTTGTACCCACGTAGAGACTGGCGACGTTCTGATGGTCGCTCATATGAACGCTGATGCCCTGAAAGCGACGCTTGAAGGCGGCACGGCAACATTCTGGTCACGCTCTCGCAGCACACTGTGGATCAAAGGCGAGACATCCGGTCATTTCCTTGCTGTCAAGGAAACGCGCATCGATTGC
>JANNLW010000106.1:0-5139 GCA_031397145.1 Sphingomonadales bacterium
TGGCCTTGCTGTTCGCGGGGTGGCTCGCCTTTTTGATCCGCTTGACGATAGGTCGGAAGACCCGAACTTTGGTATACCAAACTCTCGTATACTTGAGGGGCTAACCCGTGATCGCGCTCGTAGCTCGCAAACATACGCGCAGCTTCGAAACGGCTATCGACCGCTAGAATATTCGTTGCCCGTTTCAATCGCTGATCAACGGTGTGGGGGGAAATCATGAGCAAACGTGCGATTTCCTTCGAGGATCTGTGCTCAGCCACGAGCCTCAGGCAATCGCATTGGGCGCCGCTCAACTTGGCGACGCGATCAGCCTGAGCTAGTCCAAACATCGGCATGTCCCGCAATCTTGATGGCCCCTCGGCGGGTAAAATAACGACCCGCAGGAGTTAAATACACCCGCATCGCGGCAAAATGTCAATCGTGATCAATCGCGCGGATCAATTCAACTCTTTGAGTCTCCGCGGAAACATTCTGCATCTTACGTTCGATCTCACCCTTGAGTGTATCGATCGTGCTCGAAACCTTGGCCGCGGTCTGAATAAGATTGTGCGAATCTAATTCTTCGAGCAAGCTCTCCAGCACCCCTATCAGATGCGTCGCATCCTCAGGTTCAATAGAGTCATTCATACAATCCCCAACCCTTTTCGTCCGTCCCTGCGGGCGCTCTTAGGCCAATCTGCGGGCTTCTTAGGTAGTAATTTGGATATATGCAATTCGTCCGCCGCGTTCGAATGGTTACACTGCCCGAAAGATCGGACTAAGCGGGATTTCGTCACTTGCGTTCAAGCGATTCAAGCGTGTGGCGCAATACCCTAATTTTGCAAAAGGACGCCATGGCTCTCGTCAGCGATCAAACTCCGTTGGCCATCATCAGCAGCCAGGGATTCGCGTTGAGGCGCCAGAAATTGGGCGACAGCAGGGCCGTGCGCCGGCAAAGGTGACGTGTAGGTTTCAGATCCAGCAATTCCGCTCCAGCCATCGTCCATTCCGGTCAAATCCATCGTGGCATTAAGAGTGCCAAGCGTTGCCAATTTGCCTGGCAGCATCTCGATTCCGGAATAGGAAGCCGAAAAAGCAGACGGGAGCCCCCAACTTCCGGTCCAGCGATAAAATATATGGGCGCCGACGGTTGCTATCTTTGTCAGACTGGATTGCCAATAAGGGACAACCCAGATTGTGTGGTAATGTGTTGCGGTGCCCACGGATCGTTCGACATAGCCCGAGAGTGCTGCTGCGGCGATTGCAGTTGCCTTGCGCCACACGTTCGGGTTGCGCTGTCTCGCGAGTGAGCCATCACACGTAAAGGTGAATTGGCACCCGGTTGTTCTCTCTGCGCCCTGGAACACGACTCCACAAACCGAATGAGGATAGGCCGGGTGCCTGACACGATTAAGGACGACTTGAGCAACCGCCCGCTGTCCTTCGCTCGATTCAGACGCTGCCTCATAGTAAATGGCAGATGTAAGGCATTCGAGCGCTGTCATTCTTGTTCCGACACCGTCCACGCCATACTCACTCGTGAAGGCAGAAGCAGGAAGGATTGGGCCAACAAAATTTGGGACGGCTGCATTCAATTCGGCAGCTTTTTCGGGTGCTACAGGCTGAAACGTCAATATGGCCGGTTCGCCATCCGGATCAAGATTGATCCGAACGCCATTGTTCGGGATGGCAAGTTGCAAGGCCGGCACCGGTCCAACAGTTCCGGATAAAGCGAAGCAGGATGCAAGGCTGAGAAGCGACGCAAGCACAGGCCAGCGCGCCAAACGGGGCGTGCCTCTTGTGATATGCTGCGCTTGAGGTTTCACTAGCGTGATTCCATCGATCTGAACTTCCTTATCGCCGACGCTGTCCACGTCTATTTATTAGACTTGTATGCAGCGAAAAAACGCGCCCGTTCGAATGCTTGGCAATCAATTTGCGTCAATTGATACCTGACACCCAACACATTCGAGCACTCAGATAAAACGATGCGGCCCAAGCCAGTTATAATGCCTCAAGCTGGGGTCTGTAAACGCCTATCTGCGCACGAAATTGACGAATCGTCCCTGGTTGAACCATATGTCCGACCGATAGATGGTTAATCAGCCAAACCGCTCAATCGCCATAGTATCGGTCGTATTTTCCGCCATAGCTGTAAGCATCGATTGGGCTTACGCTAAAACGATTCAGGACCGTGCCAATACATGGCGCTGGACTCAACAAGCTCATTGCTTCCTGTAACTGGGCCTTTGTCGTGATTCCTTCCTCGATCACGAACAAATAGGCATCTAGTTTTTGGATAATTGCCATCGCATCGTCATTGGCAAAGGCTGGAGGCAGGTCGCAGATTACAATGACATCATCTGGGAGAGCGCGCATCGATTCGACGAGCATGCTGAAGCGCTCCCCAGTCAACAATTCCGCCGAATTAACTCTTGCCGAATAACAAGGAAAAAGTGTGAGATTGAGGTTCGCAATGCGCCTTCCGATCGATTGAAGGCCATCAATCGATCCATCGAGAAATTGAGTGAGCCCATGGTCACCAAAGATTCCAAGTTTCTCGGCAAGCGAAGCTCGCCGTAAATCAAGGTCAAACAGGATGACACGAACATCGGGAAGTTGTGCCATCGCAACTGCCAGATTTGTAGCCAAGAATGATTTTCCTGCTTCCGGTGTCGCTGAAGTCACGCCTAACAGATTCCAGCCCTTTTCGCGCATTTCTCTCAGAACCTGAGTTCGAAGCAAGTTGAAAGGTCTTGACCGTATATCACGTGAGTTGAAGCCCACGACATCACGTTCGACCAAGGCTGACAGGTCTGCATCAACTACCGGAAGGAGTTCATCCTTGGGGAGCGCGAACGACGAAACTTCATCGGGCAAACGGTTTGATTCAACTGACACTTAATAAACCCCCAGGATCTTACTGTTTCGGCACGGATAAAGTTCAGTTTTCCAGCGCCATGTCTTTACGCTGCTTGAAAGGCCAAAGCTTCCTGTACCAAGGATCACTAATTGTTCGCCTGGAGACAATGGTTGGAATTGCAGCAAGCGGCGCCGAACCTGTGATCGCCTTTACTGTATCAAGCCCACGAATTGGTCGCAGGATTAGCTCGATACCGAACATCAGCACGATTCCCAATCCAAGGCCAGCAAGCGCGCCACCGCCAATAAATAAAGGTCGATTTGGCCAATCGGGTTTATCGGGGACAACCGGCGGATCAATAACTGTCAGCCTTTCGCCTTTCTGCTCATTTTTCATTTTTGCGGTAGCTTGGGCTTGCATGAGTTTGTTCGCGACCTGCTGGTACTGAGCGTTCAGGCCATCAAGTTTTTGCTGCAACTGAGCAATTTGATCCATCACAACGGGTCCGCGTGCCTGCGCATTCAATATTGCGGACGTTTGTGCAGAATCACGCGCCTTGGCTGCGCGCAAAGCTGCAATCTGAGAATTGTTGAATTCAAGTTGTGACGTGATCGGATCGATCGGAATGTTGCCAACATTCTTGGCTGCGAGTTCTTTCGCTTCCGCCAGTCGCTGCCTAGCGAGGACTACATCCGGATGACTCTCTGCATACACCGCTCTCGCTGATGCAAGTTGCAGTTCCGCGGAGGCAACGACGGGATCACGATTTGCAGCTGTTTTTGTCAGATCTCTTTGCGAGTTAAGCTGAGAATTCTCCCGCATCAACGCAGCAATTTGCCCATCATAATTGCCACTGTTGCCGCCAAACATCGCCATGCTTGAGTTGGAAATAGCAGGCCCGTTGCGCGCCTTAATTCCGGAAATCTGACTTTCGAGCAACGATGCCTGAGTTTCCAGATTGGCGGCTTGGTCAGTAAGGAACTGCACCGCGTCTTGAGCTTGTTCTGCAGTCTTTGTCGAATCTATCCTAAGAATCCTGTCCACAATGTCTTGCGCAACTGCTTGCGCCTTGACCGGATCGGGATAGTCGACACTCACCGAAAACGCGATCGTAGACGATTTTCCGCCGCCACCGGAAAACTCGGCTCCGACAGGCTGAAATGTGACAGAATCGCGCAGTTTTTCGATAACTTCAGAAAGAGGTTTAGAGGCACGTTCGTTTGTATACAAATCAAGGCGTTGGATCATTTCGATCAAATCTGGTCGACTCAAAACCTGCTGGCGGACCTTTGCCACACGCTGATCGATCGCCTCATTCGACTTTTCCTCGGCGGTGCCGACTTGCATCTGCGCGGATTCGACGAGCAGGATTGACGATGAGCGGTAGGATGTTGGCAGCAAGAAAGCTGCAATGACACCCGCGATAAAGAGGACAATCGTGGGAATGACAAGAAATAGCCGCCTCTGCCCCACAATCGCAGGAATATGAGCCAGAAATGACGATGGGCCGACGTCTTCATCATCCCGTTCGGAAATCATCTCATATCTCCAAAAGCATAGCTGATACCCACGTTCAAAGACGAGTTAGCCTTTCTCGGAATTGGGTCATTGTAACTGTCTGCATAACTGACAGTCATAAGTCCCTGAAATCGTTGAGAAAAACGTCGACTGTAAGTGAGACTCGCTTGCCCGTAGTCGGCTGAACCGCCTGTCAAGATGTTGCCTTGGCTAATCTGGCCAGAGCGCAAAAAACTTGCATTCACATCGACAGTGCTCTTTGAGTCAAGGCGCATGTTATAACTGGCTCCGACCGATGTTTGCGGCCGAACTGTACTTCCGAACGAAGTTGGCTGGACTGAGCGCGAGGCGAACAGGCAAAACTTTGCTCGGCTGGCAACATTGCACAAGTTGAGCCTGCCTGCAGCGCTGTCCTGACCGGACTTGCCAACAAGCCCACTCACCCTCGAATGACTAATACCTAGCGAAGCGGTAAGGCTCCAAGTTGCTCCAAATTTCGTGCTGAAAGTCACTTGGGGAGAGATTGTTGTAGCGTCACCAAGCGAAGTTCGCAGATAGTTTGCGCGCGAGATTGAAACATTCAGTCCAACGGAGGTTCGGCTGTTCAGTACCCGATTATAGCCGAAGTTGCCGTTTGCATTGTCATACTCAGCAGCGGTACTTCCTGATGGGAATCGTACAAATGAAAATCCACCCTGAATTTGCACATTGTTGCGAGAGTCCGCGATATAGTTAAATCCGGTACTGCCATTTATTGCTTGACGACGCTGCCGAAGTCC
>JANNLW010000212.1:0-5483 GCA_031397145.1 Sphingomonadales bacterium
GTATGCAAGATAATTGACGATGTTGGTACCGATATCGCCAATCAATTGCTTGGCCGGGCCTGTTGCCAGAATGAAAATGAGGAGCGCGACAGCGACCCACATATTGGCTTCGCTCAGGATGCGGATGCCGCGATCAATCCCGCCGCGAACAGACAGGAACGTCACTCCTGCCATGATCAAGATCAGCACAAGGATCGAAAATGGTGAACTGGCAATGCCGTAGAGATAGGTTACGCCTGCCATCGCCTGTTGTGCGCCGAGCCCGAGCGACGTCGCAAGCCCGAAGATCGTGGCAAGCACCGCGAGCACCTCGATCACATCGCCCGTGCGACCCCACACCGATTTTCCAATGAGCGGATAAAAAGATGAGCGTATCGAGAGTGGCATGTTGAAATCATAGGCAAACACCGCAAAACCAAGGCCCGTCACAGTAAAAATCGCCCATGGATGGAGAGACCAGTCAAAGATCGTCGCTGCCATCGCAAGACTACGCGCGGCCGCAGCATCACCAGCGGCGCCACCAAGCGGCGCCGCAGATCCTCCTGCCATTGATGATGTAAAATGCGCAACCGGCTCCCCAACACCATAGAACACGAGGCCAATCCCCATCCCGGCGCCGAACAACATCGCAAACCAGGACATCCGCGAATAATCCGGCGTCGCTCCCAGGCCGCCAAGCCGGATCCTTCCGAGAGGAGACAGCGCAACCACGACGCAAAACAACAGGAGCAGGTTGCCAACCGACATGAAGAACCAGTCAAACCGCGACACTGCGCCTGCACGAAGGTTGGAAAACAGCTCGGCCGAGGATTGCGGGGCGATCACGCTGAATAGAATGACCGCAACCGATATCAAAGCAGTCGGGAAGAACACGGCTGGATTGATAACCATACCTGCCCATGTGCGGTTGGACTTGCCATAGGCCCCGAGTTCGATCGCTTTGGTCCAGTCCGCCATTTTACCCCCTAGGTGACGTCAATGGCTGGCAGCCGTCGTCAACGCTGTCCAGAGCCAGGGTGCAAAGCTGCGCCAAACCTCAACATGAAAGCAGTCATCTGTCTCTCGGATAAGGATGATCTCGACGGTTTCGTATATGGTGCGTGTAGCGCGGCCTGCGGCGAACAGTTCAAGGTCAAGTGGACAGCCCGACATCAGCACCTCTGCCGCGCGCGCGCCTTCGACAATCAGACAGACCGCCCGCTCGCTGACATCTGTAACAGCAACGGGCAAACCTTCGCCCATCGGAATGGCTGTGCCTTCGCCTGCGCGAAGAAGCCATTCATCGGGTCCAAGACAGGCAATGCCGCCTTCTGTCGCACCGATCTTGTTAGGAAATCGTGCATTGAACAAGGTCTCGAGCGCCTGTGGCTGGCGAGCCCGTATTGAATACCGCACCATTGGTGCTGCAAGGCTGATCGTCACGCCCTCCCCAACGAAGGGGGTTAGCGAGACAGGTTCGGTGCGGACCAAAGTATCAGACATTGAGTCGCGTTCCTTCGGGATCGTAGAAAACCATGCCGCCTATCTTTGCAGTATGGGTCCTGCCCGGCATCGGGATGTGCAGTGTTTCTCCCATCCGTCCCTGCCCGCCCGCCACAAGCGCCAGCGCAATCGAACGGCCCAGCGTTGCGCTCCAGTAGGACGAGGTGACATGGCCAATCATCTTCATCGGAATCGGCTGATTGGGATCAGCAACAATCTGTGCGCCTTCTTCCAGCACGACATTGGGATCGTCGGTCAGCAAGCCGACCAGTTGCTTTCGTCCGGACGCGACAATGTCCGGCCGCGCGAGCGAACGACGACCAACAAAATCGGGCTTTTTCTTTCCCACGGCCCAGTCGAGCCCCGCATCATAGGGCGTTACCGTGCCGTCGGTGTCCTGCCCGACAATGATGAAGCCCTTTTCCGCGCGCAGCACATGCATCGCCTCGGTGCCATAAGGCGTGATGCCAAATTGCGCACCTTCGGCCATAAACCGCTCCCACAAGGCGCGGCCATGGACTGACGGAACATTGATCTCGAAACCCAGTTCGCCGGTAAAGCTCACACGGAACAGTCGCGTCGGTACACCGCAGACTGTTCCTTCGCGGATTGCCATGTGCGGGAAGGCTTCAGCCGAAAGGTCAATGCCCTGAACCAGAGGTTGCAACAGCTTGCGCGCGTTTGGCCCCTGCAACGCAATCACTGCATATTGCTCTGACGTGCTCGTCAGCCAGACATTGAGATCGGGCCATTCGGTCTGGAGATAATCCTCCATCATGTTGAGGACACGCGCAGCGCCGCCCGTCGTCGTCGTCAGATGGAACCGGTCGGGCGCAAGGCGCGCGGACACCCCATCATCGGTGACGAAACCGTCTTCCTTGAGCAACAGGCCATATCGGCACCGCCCAGGCTCCAGCGCTTTCCACGGATTGGTGTACATGCGGTTCAGGAATTCTGCCGCATCAGGGCCGACGACCTCGATCTTGCCAAGCGTCGAGGCGTCAAAAATGCCAAGGTTTTCCCTGACGGCAAGGCATTCGCGGTTGACCGCTGCATGCATGTCCTCGCCAGCCTTGGGGAAATAGCGTGCGCGTCGCCACTGCGCCACAAGCTCGAACACTGCACCATTCTGGTCGGCCCAGCCATCGATATTGGTCTTGCGCGTCGGCTGAAACAGCGCGTCCTTGGCGTGTCCTGCAAGCGCCCCGAACGTCTGAGGCGTATAGGGCGGGCGAAACGTGGTCAGGCCGATATCGGATACGGGCTTCGCCATCGCCCGTGACGCAATCTGGAGACCGTTGAGGTTTGAAGTCTTGCCCTGATCGGTCGCCATGCCATTGGTGGTGTAGCGCTTGATATGCTCGATCGACCTGAACCCTTCGCGGATAGCAAGCCGGATATCCTTGGCCGTCACATCGTTCTGGAAATCGACAAAGGCCTTGATCCGCGCCTGATCCTTTGGTGTCGGGAGTTCATCGATCACAAGGCCGCTGCCAAAGTTCCATGTTCCAGAACAGGCCCCGACACAGCGGACATTCTCGTTCGGTTTGTCCGGTACATAAGCGCCAAGATCATCGCGCCATCTGAGGCTTCCCTTGCTGTGCGACCAGAGATGGACACTGGGAGTCCAGCCCCCTGCCATCAGTAGTGCGTCGCAGGCGATACTGCCGCCGAGATACTCATCATTGTCGCAAATCTGAATCGATTTGACCTTGTGCCTGCCGTCGACCCCAATGACGCTGTGATTGAGAAAGACCTCGATGCCCAGCCTTTGGGCCTCGGCCAACAATGTGGTATCGACTTCGTCACGCACATCCACGATTGCAGATGTGCCGACGCCCGCCTTGGCCAGCGCGAACATATCGTGCCAGCCGCTGTCATGCGCCGTCATCAGCGCGACCGACTTGCCCACCGCCACACCATAACGATTGGCAAAAACCTTCGCAGCCGAGGCAAGCATTACGCCCGGCGTGTCATTGCCCTCAAAGACCAAAGGCCTCTCGATGGCGCCCTGCGCGAGAATGACCTCTCCCGCCCTGATCCGCCAAAGCTTTTCGCGCGCGGTGTTGCCGCCGTCGGGCAGATGATCCGTCAGCCGCTCCACAGCCCCGATGAAATTGTCGTGATAGTAACCGAATGCCGTGGTGCGCGTGAGGATCGTCAGGTTGGACGCATCTTCGAGCGCCTTCACACTTCGCCCAAGCCAGGCAAAAAGTGACGGGTCGGCCAATGCGCCTCCGCCAAGTTCGTTTTGTTCGTCGATCAGGATGATGCGCTTGTTGGTGCCTGCGGCTTCGAGCGCCGCATCAATCCCCGCCGGGCCTGCGCCGATAATGAGCAAGTCACAATGCGCATAGGTCGCGGCATAAATATCGGGATCACTCTCGGTTGGTGCCTCGCCAAGCCCTGCCATGCGCCGGATCGCGGGTTCATAAAGTTTGTCCCAGAACGAGTGCGGCCACATGAAGGTCTTGTTGTAAAAGCCCGCAGGAAAGAACATTCCCAGCCGGTCGTTGATCGCGCCAAAATCGGTTTTGAGCGAAGGCCAGCGGTTCTGGCTTACCGTCTTCAACCCTTCATGAATTTCAACATTGGTCGCGCGCAGATTGGGCGTAAACCGACCGGGGCCGCGGTCAACCGAGACAAGCGCATTGGGCTCTTCGCTTCCTGCCCCCAGCACGCCGCGTGGACGATGATATTTGAACGAACGCCCGAATACAGTCACACCACTGGCGATCAAGGCAGAGGCCAGTGTGTCACCTGCAATACCCTCATAACTCTGGCCATCGAAGCTGAACTGCGCGGATGCCGTGCGGTCGACGCGTCCGCCTGTTGCCAACCGGTATCCGCTCATTGGCGGGGCTCCCCGGCCTTGTAGGTCGTCTCGAACTTGTCGCTTACCGTGTCTCGCACCGCGTTGAAGAAGCGACCGCATCCGTGAAAGTGGCGCCAGCGCTCATTATGCCGCCCGCGCGGGTTTGCCCGAATGAAGAGATAGGATTCCCACTCGTTATCGCTTTGTGCCGACGGATCGGGCGGACGCGCAATATGTGCTTCGCCGCCATAAGCGAATTCGATTTCCGGGCGTTTTTCATCGCAATAGGGACAGTGGATCAGAATCATCTCAGTGCGCCACAGCCGCCGCTGCCGCCTCATCGATCAAGCGTCCGTTGCGGAAGCGATCAAGATTATAGGGTGCGTTGATCGGATGCGGCTCATCCTTGGCCATCGTATAGGCGAGCAGATCGCCTGCCCCCGGCGTGGCCTTGAAACCGCCAGTGCCCCATCCGCAATTGACATAGAGTCCCTTGACCGGTGTCTTGCCCAATATAGGTGAACGGTCGGGTGTCACGTCCACAATCCCGCCCCAGCTTCGGAGCATGCGCATCCGGCGGAAGATCGGAAAAATCTCGCAAATCGCAGCCAGTGTATGTTCAACGATATGAAGTGCGCCGCGCTGCGAATAGCTGACATATTGGTCCGTCCCGGCACCGATTACCAGCTCTCCCTTGTCCGACTGGCTCATATAGGCATGGACGGTGTTCGACATCACGACACAGGGGAATACGGGCTTGATCGGCTCGGAGACCAGCGCCTGGAGCGGATAGCTTTCGAGCGGAAATTTCAGACCGGCCATTTGCATGATGACAGAGGAGTGGCCTGCCGCAGAGACCCCAACGCGCTTCGATGCGATAAAGCCGCGTTCGGTTTCAACCCCTTCGATCGCACCGTCAACGCCTCTGTGAATGCCCGTCACGGCGCAATTCTGGATGATGTCCACGCCCAGCGCCGCGGCGGCCCGGGCATAGCCCCACGCGACCGTATCATGCCGCGCCGTCCCTCCCCGTCTCTGCAGGGCAGCCCCCAATACGGGGTAGCGGGCATCGGGCGAGATGTTCAGCGGCGGACAATAGGCCTTGGCCTCTTCGGCGGTCAGCCATTCGTTGTCGACGCCGTTCAGGCGGTTGGCATGGATATGGCGTTTGAAACTCTGGATATCA
>JANNLW010000147.1:0-3023 GCA_031397145.1 Sphingomonadales bacterium
GCCCGGCTTCTGGATCAGCAGGCGGGTCAGCGCGATGCGGCGCTTTTCGCCGCCCGAAAGGTTTTCCACCGACCAGTCGCCCGGCGGGCAGCGCAGCGCTTCCATGGCAATCTCGAGCTGGTTGTCGAGCGTCCAGCCGTCGACCGCGTCGATCTTTTCCTGCAGTTCGCCCATTTCAGGGAGCAATGTATCGAAATCGGCGTCTGGCTCGGCCATGAGCGCCGAAATTTCATTGAATCGGTCGACCATGTCGGCAACGTCGCGGACGCCGTCTTTCACATTCTCAAGCACCGTCTTCTTGGGGTTGAGCTGCGGCTCCTGCGCGAGATAGCCAACGCGGCAACCCTCAGCGGCCCAGGCTTCGCCCGAAAATTCGGTATCGTAGCCGGCCATGATCTTCATCAGGGTCGATTTGCCCGCGCCGTTGACGCCAATGATCGCGATCTTTGTGCCCGGCAGGAACTGGAGATGGATATTGTTGAGGATGGGCTTTGCGGCGCCGGGGAAGGTCTTGGTCAGGCCCTTCATGACATAGGAATATTGGACGGCCATCGGGTCGGTCTTTCGGATCGAGGGGTGCAGGATTTGGCGGCTCACTAGCGAACTGGCATGCCATTGGCAAACGTCGTCGAACGGGTTAGCCAGTAATCAGTAGAATGCTCATGTTCGGTCTGATTGTCAGAGGATTTGTCAGGAGGCATCAAATGAAGGTCGGATTGATATTGTTCCTGCTGCTTGCCGCGTGTGGCGGGCAAGTGACGGAAAGTGATGAAGCAGCGATAGCCAATCAGGCCGAATCACTTGAGCGGGCCGCCAATGCGACGACCGATCAGTTGATCCTGGAAATCAAGAACGATGCCTTGGCCGAAGACGCCGCATCTTCCACTCCTGCTCCAACGTCCAACGACAGCCAGCCGTGATACCGAGTCCCGCTAAAGAAACGCGCGACTTGATCGCTGGTTTCGGGCTTTCTCCACTTGGTGACATGACCGTCGTCAGCCCGATCGACGGGCGAGAGATTGCCACGGTTCAACAAACAACGACGCAAGAGGCCGCTTCAGCGATCGAGGCGGCACATCTTGCCTACCTGAAATGGCGCAGCGTCCCCGCACCGCACAGGGGAGAATTGGTCCGCCTGCTTGGGATGCATCTGCGCGCGCGCAAGCAAGACCTGGCCCGACTTGTAACTCTGGAATGTGGCAAGCCAATCTCCGAAAGTCTCGGTGAAGTGCAGGAAATGATCGACATTTGCGACTTTGCCGTCGGTCTTTCTCGACAGCTTCATGGCTTGACCATTGCCAGTGAGCGCCCCGGGCACCGAATGATGGAAAGCTGGCACCCGTTGGGCGTCGTCGGCGTGATCTCGGCGTTCAATTTTCCCGTTGCGGTTTGGTCCTGGAACGCGGCGCTGGCTTTGGTGTGCGGGAATCCAGTCGTATGGAAACCGTCGGAAAAAACTCCGCTGACGGCGATGGCAGTACAGTCTATTTTTGAAGAAGCCCAAGTGGAATTTGGACCGGATGCCCCAGCACATCTTTCAACACTGCTCATCGGTTGCGCTTCCGTCGGCGCCGTTCTGGTGGACCATCCACTCGTATGTCTCGTTTCTGCCACGGGCAGCACGGCGATGGGCCGTATCGTTGGAGAACGTGTCGCGAGGCGGTTCGGCCGAACACTCCTTGAACTTGGCGGCAACAATGCATCAATTGTTACGCCGTCAGCCGATTTGGAACTTGCGCTTCGGGCGTGTGCATTCGGGTTCATGGGCACGACTGGACAGCGTTGCACGTCATTGAGACGGTTGTTCGTCCATGAAACCCTCTATGACGGGTTCGTCTCGCGATTACGGGCGGCGGCTTCTTCTATTGCCATTGGTGACCCACGCGATCCCGCAACGCTTGTCGGCCCCCTGATCGATGAGCACGCATTTTCGCACATGGAGGCCTCGCTTGCTGCATCGAGAGTGGCAGGTGGCAAGGTTAGCGGCGGCGATCGGCTTGTCAGGGACGGAGTGTATGTCCGGCCTGCCATTGTTGAACTGCCTGCGCATTCGGGCCCTGTTCTGGAGGAGACATTTGCGCCCATCCTGTATGCCTTCAGTTACTCCAACCTTGAAGACGCGCTGGCCATGCACAATGCCGTGTCCCAGGGTTTGTCTTCCAGCATTTTTACGACCGATATGCGCGAGGCCGAGCACTTCCTCTCCTCCGCTGGAAGCGATTGCGGAATTGCCAATGTGAACATCGGCACGTCAGGCGCCGAGATTGGTGGCGCTTTCGGCGGCGAAAAGGAAACGGGTGGAGGTCGTGAATCAGGGTCGGACAGTTGGAAAGCCTATATGCGCCGACAGACCAGCACGGTTAATTTCTCCTCCGAGCTTCCCTTGGCCCAAGGCGTGACTTTTGATCTCTAGTCCGGTTTTCTGTCGTTCATTCGGCGCTCAACGTCAGCGCGCCAGCCCCGACTCCGCCACCACATCACAAGCCCGGTAAAGCCGAGTACCAGAGGCATGATCCCGCCGATGAAGATCGCAATCTGCCAAGGCAGGCCCATACCGGATCCATTATGGAGGCGCTCCATGAGGCGATTTATACCGTCTCGCTCTTGATCAATATCTTCGACTCGTTTGGACTCGCCGGTAGCATCGACGACAATCATTTCAGTGACTTTGCCCGACTGCTCAACCTTGACGCGCCAATTGGCTTCGAAATCGGTTGGCCAGACAATAGAAACGAGCTTGCCAGGTGTGTTGGCAAGCGCAACCGCCCTGACTGCATCAACGCTGATCGATGTTGTAACGATCGGTTTTGCCAACCATCGGGCAACATTCTTCGCTCTGTCCCGTTCCGCATCAGCGGACAACACAGCAAAAAAGGGAGAAAAGGCGATCCAAATCCCTGTAAACGATAGCATGCCGAGTGGAAGGCATATCCAGAATCCCACTTGATGATGAAGGTTTGTAAAACCGTCCTTTGCGCGGCGCCAGCGTAGTCCCCTGAGGATGCTTCCCGCCGTCGGCCACC
>JANNLW010000175.1:0-2807 GCA_031397145.1 Sphingomonadales bacterium
GCGCGCTGCGGGGCTAAGGTTCGGCCATCACAACATTGCTAACGGGAGAGCCCCATGGATTTTCGCATTCCGCAGGAGACGAAAGAGCTGCTGGCCAAGCTCGATGATTTTATCGAGCGCGAGATCAAGCCGCTTGAGAACCGCGACGACAATATCCGCTTCTTCGATCACCGCCGCGAAAACGCCAGGACCGATTGGGACAATGACGGGCATCCGCGCGCCGATTGGTGGGCGCTTCTCGCTGAAATGCGGGCCGTGGCGGACAAGGCGGGGCATTTCCGCTATGCCATCCCTAAGGAGTTTGGAGGACAGGACGGCTCGAACCTGTCGATGGCGGTGATCCGCCACCACCTCGCGCATAAAGGTCTTGGGCTGCACAATGACTTGCAAAACGAGAGCAGCATTGTCGGCAATCTGGTACAGGTGCTGATGCTCCGAGATTTTGGCACCGCGCAACAGAAGCGCGATTTTATTCCGTTGATGCTCGAAGGCAAAATGGGCTGGAGCTTTGGTCTGACCGAGGAGCATCATGGCAGCGACGCGACGCATATGGACACCCGCGCGGTCCCCGAAGTGCGCGATGGCGTGGCTGGTTACCTGATCAACGGCAACAAGATGTGGACCACAGGGCTACCCTATACCAGCCACGTCATGACATTTGCCCGCACCAACGGTGTGGACGGCAAGGCGCGCGGCATTTCCTGCTTCGTGGTGCCTACGACTGCGGTGGGGTTCGAAATCGGCGAATATATGTGGACGTTTAACATGCCGACCGATCACCCCAAGGTAAAATACACCGACGTCTGGGTGCCGGAGAGCGCAATCCTTGGAAAGCTCGACGAGGGCCTCGCGGTGGCACAGCATTTCGTCCACGAAAACCGCATCCGCCAAGCGGCCAGTTCGCTGGGCGCCGCGCAATACTGCATCGACGAGGCGGTGAAATATGCCCGCGAGCGCAAGCCCTTCGGCAAGGCGCTGGCCACCAATCAGGCGATCCAGTTCCCGCTGGTCGAACTCCAGACCGATGCCGAGATGCTGCGCCTGCTGATCTACAAGACCGCAGCCGAGATGGACACGATGACCAAGCCCGAAGTCGCCATCCGCCTGTCCGACAAGGTCAGCATGTGCAACTACAAGGCCAATCGCCTGTGCTGCAACGCCGCCGACTTCGCGATGCAGGTGCATGGCGGCATGGGCTATTCGCGGCACAAGCCCTTCGAACATATCTACCGCCACCACCGGCGCTACCGGATCACCGAAGGCAGCGAAGAGATCCAGATGCGTAAGGTGGCGGGGCATTTGTTCGGGTTTATGGGGGGTTGAGCAAACCACCTGATATCTTTCTGTCCTACAACCGCGAGGACGCCGCCACGGCGAAGCGCTTTGCCGATGCCTTTGCCGCCGAGGGTCTCGACGTCTGGTGGGACACTGCACTGCGCTCGGGCGAGGCCTATGACGAGGTGACCGAGGCGGCCTTGCGGGCGGCGAAGGCGGTGGTGGTGCTGTGGTCGCCGCGCTCGGTGGTCTCACGTTGGGTGCGGGCCGAGGCGACGATTGCGGATCGCTGCAAGACTTTGGTACCGGTGACGATCGAGCCCTGCGAACGCCCGATCATGTTCGAGCTGACCCAGACACCTGACCTGTCGCACTGGACGGGGGACGCGGGTGACGCTGCGTGGCTGGGTTTTCTTGACGATGTGCGGCGGTTTGTCGGGCGGGAGGCGCCCCAAGCCGGACATGCGCCGAAACCGGTCGCTGTACCGTCCGAGCCCATCCTTGCTGTTTTACCCTTCGACAATCAGTCGAACGAACCGGACATGCAGTTTTTCTCCGACGGGGTCAGCGAGGAAATACTTCTTCGGCTTTCGCGCGGCGCCCAGATCAAGATTATCGGTCGGACATCGAGCTTTCAGTTTCGCGGAGAACGCAAGGCCGAGGCAGCAAGCCTACTCAAGTGCAGCCATATTCTGGACGGCTCTGTACGCCGATCTGGCGAACGCGCACGCATTTCCGCGCACCTTGCCGAGACGTCAACGGAAACGACGCTATGGTCGGATCGATACGATCGAACCCTGGATGACACTTTTGCCGTTCAGGATGAAATAGCCGAGCAGATCGCCACCGCACTCGACCGCGCCTTTACCAGCTTTTCAACCAAGCCAGCTAACTCGGAGGTCTATGACCTTTATCTGCGGGCCAGCCCCGAAACATTCCGCACAGACGAAATGAAGCAAAAGATCATGCTGCTCGAGCCCGCGCTGGAGCGCCAGCCCGATTTTGCCGAAGGCTGGGGGCGGCTCGCCTATTTGCGGGCATTCGCGCAATTTTCCGATCCCTATCGCGATCGGCCGGGCATTATAGCGCGCGCCAATGCCGAAGCGGATCGCGCGCTTTCCTCCGATCCGCTGAATGCAGAGGCACTTGTCGCCAAGTTTCTGCTGGTGTCGCCATTTGGCAGCTATCTCGAAGCGGACGCCCTGATCGAGCGGATCCGGGCAGTAACAGGTTATGACTCGATCAAATTCTTTGTGGGTGCATTTCTGGTTTGTGTCGGGCGGGTGCGCGAGGCGAGCCTGCTCAACGACAGCCTGTTTGAGACTGATCCCCTCAACGGATTTTTCTGCCATCGCGCAGCCGTCGGGAAAATGTCTCTCGGCCAGTATGATGCCGCCATTCGGCTTTACGAAGGCTTGATTGCGCGCAGTCCTGACATGCATTTCATTTTCTGGACGATGGTTCGCGCCTATGCCTTGAAGGGAGACTGGACGAAGCTCGACCAGCTGATGAGCCCCGAGATGCTTGCGCGG
>JANNLW010000184.1:0-2744 GCA_031397145.1 Sphingomonadales bacterium
GTAAAACTCGCAGGATAGCTTGAGAAACTAATGTCCAATCCGTTTTCTTTATTTACCCTGAAATAGGATTGGACGCCAATTTTGACAGGCTGGTTCTCCTTCACGGCGACCTCGATGATCCGGCCACCCACCTCGGCGCTGACGGAAACCTTGTCTTGCTGGACATAGGCGTTGTCGGTGCTGACAAAATGGTCATTGGCAACGTAATAGATCGTCCCGCCAATCGCGAGCAGGAGCGGAACAGAGATCATCAGGATTCTCCGCTTCCACTTGCCGGGCGCTTTTGGCTCGTCAATCGCGATCACATCTTCAAGGATGATCCGTGCGTCTGCTTCAGCCATTTGCGGCAAGCTCCGTTGCAGGACGGCGAGCAAGATTGATGCGGACCCTTTCCAGCATCTCATGAAGCGCCTCGCGCTCCGGAGCGGAAAGTCCCGTCATCGCCTCATCAAAAAGGTTCAAGGCCAGCGGGCGCAATTCACTCAACAGCCCATTGGCTCTTTCAGTGAGAAACAGGCGCCACGCCCGACGATCGGCCGGATCTGCCCTGCGTTCGACCATTCCAGCCTCCTGAAGACGATCAACCATGCGGCACAGGGTAATCGGTTCGACGTCTAGCAGTTCGGCAAGGCCACCTTGATTGATGCCCTCGTGGCGAGCCAGCATCGTCAGAACCTGCCATTGTGGGCGTGTCACGCCAATACCACGCGCCCGTTCGTCGAACGCGCGGCGCATAAGGCGCGAAATGTCCGACATAATTTGACCTAGGTTATCACTCATCATATCGATTTAATAACTATGCTTATTATAGTCAAGCATATACAGATTGATGTGTCGACAAAGCCGCTGGTCACCAAACGCGCGCGCCACTATTGGCCTCGAGATCATGGAACCAGCTTTTGAACTCAACGCAAGCGTAAGCCGCTTGGTCAACCGCATAGAATGGCCGATTGTTCTCGTTTCCGACGAGAGAGTCGCTGTGGCAAATCCAGCCGCGCGCACGTTGCTCGGCTCGCATATTGTGGGTGAGGACGTGCGACTTGCGATCCGTCACCCCGAAGCGGTGTCGCTCCTTTCGAGCGGTGCCGAGGGTGCCGTAATGATCCATGGGCTGTCTTCATCGACCAGTATTTGGGAGGTAAGTGTTCAGCCGCTTGGCGCGGGTTGGCGCTTGATGGGCCTGCGTGATTGCAGTGCCCAGGCGGACGTTTCACGCGCGCATACCGATTTTGTTGCCAATGCAAGCCATGAATTGCGGACCCCGCTGGCGGCTATCCTCGGATATGTTGAGACACTGATCGAACCACAGGCTGGCGGCGATCCTGCGACACGCGACCGTTTCCTGAGAATTGTCGAGCGAGAGGCAAGGCGATTGGAACAGCTCGTCGAGGACTTGATGTCACTCTCGCGAATCGAGGCTGTGAAGCATGACAGGCCCGATGATGTCGTGGACCTTGCATCAATCGCGCGACAGGTTGTTGTAGATATCAACAATGCGCATGACAAAAAAACGGTCGTTCAGCTGCAGGCAACGGCTGAACCCGCAAAAATGAAAGGAGATGCAGGTCAATTGTCCCAGCTTGTCCGAAACCTGGTGGAAAACGCGCTTCGACACGGTGGCAGTGATGCTCCCGTTTTGGTTGAGGTGGGGCTAATTGGCATGACGGCCAAAGTCTCGGTCGCCGACAAGGGAACAGGAATCAGTGCGGAACATCTGCCCCGCCTGACCGAGCGTTTTTATCGGGTTGATGCTGGCCGTAGCCGCGATGCAGGTGGCACAGGGCTTGGCCTCGCGATCGTCAAACACATTGTCGAACGTCATCGCGGCAATCTTGACATCGAAAGTCAGCCTGGAGTGGGAACGCGCATAGAAGCGATTTTTCCGGCCTATGTCATAAAAGAGTCATAAAACTGAAACATTGGTGGCATGAATCAGGCCTAAGGCCTCATTCAACATACTGAGGGTTGAACGGCCCAAGCTAGGGAATCCACAATGACCCATTTCAAATCCTTTGTTGCACTTTTTCTCACTTCGGTCTCGCTTGCCGCGTGTGGAGGCGGTGCGAGTAGTGGCGCGCGAGAACAAATTCGGGTTGTTGGCTCGTCAACTCTTTATCCGTTCAGCACGGCCGTTTCAGAAGCCTTCACCAAAGGCACTGGTGGCTTCAAGTCTCCGATCGTTGAGTCCACCGGCACGGGTGCGGGAATGAAGCTTTTCTGTGCAGGCGTCGGCATCCAGCATCCGGATATCGAGAATGCTTCGCGGCGGATCAAAAAGTCCGAGTATGAGGATTGCGCCAAAAATGGCGTGAAGGACATTGTGGAAGTCCAGGTCGGGCTTGACGGCATCGCTTTTGCGGAGGCCGCTGGCGGACCGGGCATGAACCTGACACCACTTGATGTTTACAAGGCGCTTGCCGAGACGCCATTTGGCAAGCCCAACACGGCAAAGTCTTGGAAGGACGTCAATCCTGCGCTGCCCGATCTGCCGATTTCGGTCTATGGTCCGCCCAAAACTTCGGGTACGCGAGATGCGCTTGCCGAACTTATCCTTGAAAAGGGCTGTGATACGGACCCGGCTATGAAGGCGCTCAAGGAGTCCAACAAGGACGAGCACAAGAAGATCTGCACCAGCGTTCGCACAGACGGCGCCTATGTCGAGCAAGGCGAAAATGACAACCTGATCGTCCAGAAAATTGCCTCAAACCCCAACGTCATCGGCGTATTCGGTTTCAGCTTCCTTG
>JANNLW010000199.1:0-14405 GCA_031397145.1 Sphingomonadales bacterium
TTTCACCCAAGAGGACGATTTCATTGGCTTTCATCGCCCGAATCTCGGCATCCTGCCGCGCCACATAGGGCGCGTAGCGGGCGTCTTCTATAACCTCTGCAGCCAAGGACTTCGCGAAACGCCTCAACTCGGGAAGCAACAATTCGAGGCTCGAGGCATCGAGACCAGCAATGCGAATCATGTTGAACACGTTTTGTCTGTCTCCCCCGACACCTCTCGGATCGTGAACCATGCTACTCGTGAGCAGTTCGTTGAGCTCCTCTCGCTCCGCCCAATGGGCGGAGAACCAGTTGCGCCGCGCAAGTTCTACGCAACCCGCGTCCAGCGCCAAGGGAGTCAGCCTTGTCGCCGCGTTGTCGGAACGGAGACGCAATCGATACTCTGCGCGTGCAGTCAGCATGCGATAGGGCTCCGTGATTCCCTGCAGAACGAGATCGTCAATCATCACGCCGATATAGGAGGATGATCGGTCCAAGATAATCGCGGGCTTGGCCAAGGCTTGCGCTGCCGCGTTCAGTCCCGCAATCAGACCTTGCGCCGCCGCTTCCTCATAGCCAGTCGTGCCATTAATCTGCCCCGCGCAAAACAATCCCTTTATTTGGCGCAACTCAAGAGTCTGGTTGAGCGCGCGCGGATCGATATGATCATACTCGACAGCATAGCCTGGTTGTACGATATCGACCCGCTCCAGTCCCCTAATGGTGCGAAGAAATGTGCTCTGAACATCTGCGGGCAAAGACGTTGAAATGCCATTCGGGTAAACCTGGAAATTGTCCAGTCCCTCTGGCTCCAGAAAAATTTGGTGTCCGTCACGATCGCCAAATCGGTGGATCTTGTCCTCGATTGAAGGGCAGTATCGCGGACCGCGTCCCTCAATATCTCCCGAAAACAATGGCGACCGATCAAGATTGTCTCGAATCACCCGGTGAGTCTCGGCATTGGTTCTTGTGATGGCGCAGAACAGTTGCGGTGTTTCACGTGAAACAGTCATGCTCGAAAACGTCCAGTCTCCTGAGTCGGATGGCTGTGTTTCTAAGGCGGCCCAATTGATCGTTCGCCCATCAAGTCGAGGTGGCGTGCCAGTCTTCAGGCGGCCCAGGGGCAAATTGTACGCCCGAAGTTGGCGCCCCAGAGACATGGCAGAGGGCTCTCCTACCCTCCCTCCAGCCGTCTGTGCTTCGCCGCAGAACATCTTGCCGTTAAGAAAAGTGCCCGTTGCCAGAACTATTGCTCGTGCATGTAGCTCAGTGCCGTCACTCAACGTGAGACCCGTAACCTTGCCATTTTCGAGCAACAGAGATGATGCCTCGCCTTCGATAATATCGAGTCTGGGCTGTGCGTCTAGCAGGTCGTGGATTGCCCCCTTGAACTTCTTGCGGTCGGCCTGAATTCGCGGTCCTTGCACCGCTGTACCCTTCGAGCCATTTAGCATGCGATATTGGATTGCCGCTGAATCTGCCGCTCGCGCGATGATGCCGTCGAACGCGTCGACTTCGCGCACCAGATGGCCCTTCCCCAAGCCGCCAATTGCCGGATTGCACGACATTGCGCCGATCTGTTCGCGCTTGAAGCTGACCAGAACCGTATGTGCCCCCATGCGCGCAGCGGCGGCGGCGGCTTCACATCCCGCATGGCCTCCGCCAACAACGATAACGTCAAAATTGCCCATCGCCGCCGCCGCTACGCTCGAATAGTGAGGTTGCCAACCCGTTTCACGTGAAACATCCCTATTTCCCGATACACAGATTGCCAAACAGAGCGTCAAGCATATCTTCCACCCCGGACTTTCCGGTCAAGCGATCCAGATGATCGCGGGCTTTGCGAAAATGTTCTGCAATAATCAGCGGATCACTGGACTCGGACGCGCGCTCCAGCTCTTCAAGGACATCGGCAAGAGCGGAACGATGCCGCTGATTAAGCGCCAATGCGCCTGGCTTCGGAAGAAGCACCTGCGCGCGGTCCAGCAGCAACTCCTTCAGTCCCACAATTCCCTCTCCGGTATGCGCGGACACGCGCAATCCGGGCCAGGTTTCACTTGGCACAAGATCCGATTTGGGGACGACCTGAATGGCCCCCTCAGGTGCCTCGCAAGACGCGCCAAGCCAAAGAATCAGATCTGCCGTTGACACAGCGTCGCGCGCACGGGCGACGCCGATGGACTCGATCACGTCTTCGCTGTCACGCAAACCTGCTGTGTCGATCAGCACCAAAGGAACGCCACCAAGTGCGATCGGTGCTTCGATGCGATCCCGTGTCGTGCCCGCAATATCGGAGACAATCGCGGCCTCTCTATCTATCAAGATATTGAAAAGACTGGATTTTCCGGAATTAGCGGGGCCAGCCAATACGACCCTGATGCCGTCTCGCAACCGTTCAGCCCCGGGTGCCGCCAAGAGCATCGCCATTTCATCGGCCAATGTGCCGATGCGTCGCTGCCATTCGTGCGACTGGCTCTCGGATACATCACCTTCGTCAGAAAAATCCAGCTCGGCTTCCAGCTGCGCCGACATCGAGAGCAGCACGGCTTGCCACGCATTGACGCGCCGTCCCAAGCCGCCTTCGGCCAAAGCTAGCGCAGATTGCCTTTGGCTTTCGGTCTCAGCCGCCAACAACTCGGTCAACCCTTCGGCTTCAGCAAGATCAATGCGCCCCATTTCAAAGGCGCGCCGTGTAAACTCGCCCGCTTCGGCTGGCCGCGTCTCACTTATCGCGCCGATCGCCGCCAGCACGGCCGCGACCACTGCACGTCCTCCATGGAGGTGAAACTCGACCAAATCCTCACCCGTTGCCGTGGCAGGGCCAGGAAACCAGAGAATCAGTGCATGGTCAAGCATCGCGTCCTGATCGTCGCGAAGCACTCGATAGCTGGCTTGCCGGGGCAGCGGGCGCCTGCCGGCAAGCCTGTCCAGAACCATCCCGGCCTTGGGACCGCTGACCCGGACAATCGCTATCCCCGCCGGTGGTGGACCACTCGACAGGGCAAAAATCGTGTTGCTGTCGGGCAGAGTCAGTCCTTCTTCTTCTTTCCAGAGCTGTCATTGCCGCCCGAAAATTGGCCAATCAGATCGCGAACGAAATCAACACCCTGTCCGCCAAGCGGCATCCAGTTCCGCACCATACCTTCGACCATGTCAGGACTCAGCCCCTTGGTCATCACCGTCTTCATCTGGTTCAGGTAAACATCATGCACGCCGGTCAGGTCGGGCAAACCGACCAACCGCCGGACCTCTTCGGGTGTGCAATCGACATCGATATTGAATTTCATGGCTGGTCTCCTTTGGGCCGGATGCTAAACCTTGCCGCATGAGCGCCTCGCCCGCAACTGCCCGCATCGAAACCCCGATTGGTATTGTCGAACTGGTGGCCCTGGGCGACGTCCTGACGTCAGCCCGAATTGACCAAATTGTTGGGCCTGATCGCCACGATCCGGGCAACCCTGTCCTCGACAATGCGGTGGGCCAGGTTCGAGACTATTTTTCGCGCCAGCGACGCACGTTCGACCTGCCACTCGCGCGCACGGCAACGCCCCGCGGAAACGATCTGCGTACGGGAATCGCCTCCATCCCCTATGGCGAGACGCTGACCTATGGCCAATTGGCATACCGCATCGGGTCAAGCGCTCGCGCGGTGGGCCAGGCATGCCAGCGCAATCCGTTTCCGCTCATCATCCCATGCCATCGCGTCACATCGAGCGGTAACGCGCGCGAGCATTATTCTGGCGGTGCCGGGCCGGAAACCAAGGCATGGCTCCTTGATTTTGAAGCGGGAAGGACAAGACTGCTATGAGCATGATGAAGATCGGGAATTTCTCTGCCTATGTCGCCGGGTCCGCCAGTCCGCCGCGGGCTGCAATCATCGTGATTCAGGAGATTTTCGGGGTCAACGAAGGGATTCGAAAGAAATGCGACAATTGGGCCAGATTGGGCTATCTTGCAGTTGCGCCTGACCTGTTCTGGCGGATCAGGCCGGGGATCGAACTTGATCCCGATATCGAACCAGAGTTCCAGCAAGCGCTGACGCTCTTCGGCCAATATGGTGCCGACAAGGGCTCCGACAAATCGATTATCGATATTGAGGAAACCATCCATGCCATTCGTGCCAGGGGTGTCGGCAAGATTGGTGCAGTCGGTTATTGCCTTGGCGGCCTTCTGGCATATTTGACTGCATGCCGAACCGACATTAGCGCATCCGTCGGCTATTACGGTGTCATGATAGATCAGATGCTTGGCGAATCGCACGCTATCGCACATCCGTTGATGCTCCATATACCGACCGCTGACCATTTCGTCGGCGCGGAGGCTCAGGCCGCGATCCACAAAGGGCTGGACAGCCACCCCAAGGTCACGCTGCATGACTATGCGGGGCTTGACCACGGTTTTGCGGCCGAAACGGGAACAAGACGCCACGAAGGCGGCGCGCGGCTGGCCGACGCGCGGACGATTGATTTCTTTGCCAATAATTTGACTGGATGACGCGCCAGCCAGCTCAGCATCGCGAATATCTATAGGCCCGCAAAAGCCATCACATGGGGGCTGACATCATGCCAGCCTTCCCAGATCATCTTGCCCGCAACATAGACGATCACTGCCAGGCCAACCCAGGCGATCCAGCGATAGCGTTCGATGTATTGCGCAATAATATTGGCCGCGACACCCATAAGGGCAACGGCAAAGATCAGGCCGACGATCAGGATACCGGGATGCTCGCGTGCCGCGCCTGCTACGGCAAGCACATTGTCGAGGCTCATCGATACGTCTGCAATCGCGACAGACCAGGCCGCTGCTGCGAAGCTCTTTGACGCGGTGATGCCGGAATGCTCGTCGCCTGGCACTTCCGGCGAACCAGCAGATTCGCCCGCATGATGGAGGTCGCGATACATCCGCCATGCCACCCAAAGCAGCAGGAATCCGCCAGCCAGAACAAGCCCGACAACCCCAAGTAGCCAGCTCACCATAAGCGCAAAGATGATGCGAAGAACGAGCGCCGCAACGACGCCAATGACAATCACTTTCCTGCGTTGTTCGGCCGGCAAACCCGCTGCGAGAGCGCCCACCACAATCGCATTGTCTCCGGCAAGGACAAGGTCGATCATCAGCACTTGCACGAACGCCGCAAACGCCGCCGGTTCGGTAATGTTCGAGAAATCAGCGACAATATGGCCCCAAATTTCCGCAGGCCCGCCGAGCGGCGCGACCACTGCCTCGCTGGCAAGCATCACCACATCAATCACAACGCGCCTCCGAAATAGATCACTTGAGGAATAGGATCATAGAAAGGGTGGAGCAAGGCGCGCCACTCCTGATAGCGATCTGACGCGCGGAATCCGTCGCGGTGATCCGCGATCGATTCCCATTGCACCATAAGCAGGTAAAGCCCCGGCGTTTCGCAGGCTCGCCGAACCTCGATCGCGATAAACCCGGGCGATGCCGCAATCAGCGGTGTCGCTCCGGCAATAGCGGCCTCAAACGCCACTTCCTCACCCTTGCGAACCTGCAGGAGTGCGTGTTCGAGAATCACGCAAACGCCCTACTGGTTCATTGAATCGAAGAAATCCTCGTTGGTCTTCGAATCTTTCATCTTGTCGAGCAGAAACTCCATCGCGTCGACTGTGCCCATCTGCATGAGGATGCGGCGGAGCACCCACATTTTCGACAGATTGCCCTTCTCGACCAGTAATTCTTCCTTGCGCGTGCCGGACTTTCCGACATCGAGCGACGGAAAGATGCGCTTGTCCGAAACCTTGCGGTCAAGGACAATTTCCGAATTGCCCGTGCCCTTGAACACCTCGAAGATCACTTCGTCCATCCGGCTGCCTGTATCGATCAGGGCAGTAGCAATGATCGAGAGCGAACCGCCTTCCTCGATATTGCGTGCTGCACCAAAGAAGCGCTTCGGGCGCTGGAGCGCATTGGCATCGACACCACCGGTCAACACCTTGCCCGACGACGGGACAACCGTGTTGTAGGCACGGCCAAGGCGCGTAATCGAATCCAGAAGGATGACCACATCCTTCTTGTGCTCGACGAGCCGCTTGGCCTTCTCGATCACCATTTCGGCAACCTGGACATGGCGTTGTGCGGGCTCGTCAAAGGTCGAGGAAATGACCTCGCCCTTTACAGAGCGCTGCATGTCTGTGACTTCTTCGGGCCGTTCATCGACCAGAAGGACGATCAGGAACACTTCAGGATGATTGTCGGTAATCGCCTTTGCAATGTTCTGGAGCAGTACGGTCTTGCCTGTGCGTGGGGGTGCCACAATCAAGGCGCGCTGACCCTTACCTTGCGGCGAGATGATGTCGATGACACGAGCCGACTTGTCCTTGACAGTGGGATCCAGCGTATCGAGGTTGAGCTTCTCATCCGGATAGAGCGGGGTGAGATTGTCAAAATTGACCCTGTGGCGAACCACATCCGGATCATCGAAATTGATTGCCGTCACCTTGTTCAGCGCAAAATAGCGTTCACCATCCTTCGGTCCGCGAATTTCGGCTTCAACAGTATCGCCGGTACGCAGGCCGTGTTTGCGAACCTGATTGGGCGACACATAGATATCGTCAGGACCTGCAAGATAATTGGCTTCGGGTGAACGCAGGAAACCGAAGCCGTCCTGCAACACCTCGATCGTGCCCATGCCCATGATCTGGGTGCCATTCTCAGCCTCAACCTTGAGGATCGCAAACAGCAAATCCTGTTTGCGCAGCGTCGAGGCGCCCTCGACCCCCAGCTCTTCCGCCATTTCGACGAGTTCTGCCGGGGTTTTCTTTTTTAGTTCTTTCAAATGCATTGTATTGGATTCCATATGGAATGTGGGGGAGAACCGCGACAGCGAAATCAGGTTTGAAATAAGCTGCTGAATGGCACGAATGGCCCAGCGGTGAGCCTTGAAATAGTCAGCGGGTTTGAAGAAGTCAAGCTAACGCATCCTGATTGCGTTCCACCAACCTGGCAACAGAAACCTTCTTCGTCGCGTTCAGAATGGTCTAACGATGACCAGTATAACAACGACCGCTGCTGCAATCCCCGGGACTTCGTTGAGCAATCGCAAGGTTTTTCCACTGAGAGATCGAGTTCCAGCCGCAAGCTTGCGACTATAGCTAACCATCCATCCGTGATAACCTGAAAGTCCGGCGACAAATGCAAGTTTCGCCTGAAACCAGAGTTGGGAAAAGGCTCCTGTGTCGAACGCAAGTGCGAGGCCCAGAAGCCATACAATGACCATCGACGGGTTCATGATAATTCGGATCAGCCGCTCTTCGCGCTCAACCCAGATCGCATTTTCAGGAGACGTCGATTCCGCTTCCTGATGATAGGCAAGAAAGCGCGGAAGCATGAAGAGCCCTGCCATCCAGAAGATTACGAAAATGATGTGCGCCGCCTTCACCCATAGATAGGCATCATCCAGAAATCCGATCATCCGCGCACCTTTTTCAGCAGGGCTTCGACATTTTCAATTGGCGTATCGGGCAGGATGCCGTGACCGAGATTGAAAATATGAGGCCGCTCGGGAAAAGCGGCGGAAATTCGGTCGATGGCATGATCCAGCACCTCTCCTCCAGCAATAAGCGCCAGCGGATCAAGATTGCCCTGGATCGGAAGCAAAGGAGGAATGTTCGCATCTGCCCAGAATGGATCGACCGTTTCATCAAGGCCCAGTGCATCGACGCCAGTCTCTCGTGCATAGGCAGGAAGCTTTCCGCCCGCACCCTTTGGAAACCCGATAATTGGAGTTTCTGGATGCCTCGCTTTCAATTTTGCGACAATTTCCGCATTCGGAGCGATCACCCATTGCTCGAACTGCGCTGGACTCAGGCTCCCGGCCCAACTGTCAAACAATTGAACAGCTTCGACGCCAGCCGAGATTTGTTGGTCAAGATATTCAACCGTCAATGCAACGATTGCATCGATAATCGCACGAAAGGACTGTGGATCCCGATAGGCATAGCGCCGAGCCTCGGCTTGCTCACGACTGCCTTGTCCAGCAATCATATATGTTGCGACGGTCCACGGGCTCCCTGCGAAGCCGAGAAAGGTGGTCGACGGATCGAGGCTGTCCTTCACCAGCTTTACTGTATCAAAGACCGGTAACAACCGCTCTGGGGCAGCCTGAAGGCGATCCAGAGCGTGATCGAACAGCCTCGGTGCCAACCGTGGGCCTTCACCTTCCTCAAACCAGAGATCCTGGCCCAGGGCATGTGGAATGACAAGTATGTCGGAAAACAGTATCGCGCCATCAAATCCGAAGCGCCGGATTGGTTGAAGCGTGACTTCAGCGGCCGCGGGAGGATCATTGACCAGTTCTAGGAACCCGCCCTTTTTTGCTCTAAGTTTCCGATATTCCGGCAAATACCGTCCAGCCTGCCGCATCAGCCAGACAGGAGGCTTTGCCTGTCTTATTCCGTGCAAGGCTGCCAGCAAGGGTTTCGCACTCATGTCAGCCATGCTTACTGAATCATTTCTATATTAAGAATTATTGTAGTTGTTAGTAGGCGATTGTTTTTCTGGGTTTATGCGCTGTCCCGCGAATTGCCAACAGTCTGTACTATCCAAAGACAAGGATTTTGTCGCGAGTCGCGCAAGCTGTCCCAGTTACCCACAGGGTGAGGATGGAATGCAGGGCCTGTTGAATATCCTGTGGAAGAAGTTTTGGACATCGGGGTTGAATCGCAGGCTTGGATTCACGCAGGTTTTTGCGCTAGCGCTGTCCCCAATGTTGTCCACACACTCCTTGTCCGCGTGAATCGCCTCCATCTTCATCTTGTTTCGGATTCAACCGGCGAGACGCTGGAGACGGTAGCGAAGGCTGCGTTGGCTCAATTCGATTCTGTTGAAACGATCAAGCATTTCTGGCCGATGGTTCGTTCCGAAGGACATTTAACCCGGATTATGAGTGATATAGCCCAAAATCCAGGGCTTATCCTCTACACAATGGTGAATGCTGATGTCCGCCGGACGCTTGAAGCCAAATGTCGCGCGCTGGGCTTGCCGATGGTTGCAGCGATTGATCCGGTCGTCCACGCACTTTCACAAATGCTCGGCCAGACAGCAAAGGCGCGGCCGGGCGGTCAGCATATGCTCGACGCCGCATATTTCGCGCGGGTCGAAGCGATCCAGTTCACAATCGCGCACGACGACGGCGTGGGACAAGAGAATTGGGAAGAGGCAGATATTTTGCTGGCCGGCGTTTCAAGAAGCTCAAAAACGCCGACGTCGATCTATCTTGCCAATCGAGGATACAAGACTGCAAATATTCCCATCGTGATAGAATCACCGCCGCCAGAGTGCCTGTTTACATTGCGGCATCCGCTGGTCGTCGGACTGGTGACCAGCGCCGACCGACTTGTCCAGATTCGGCGTAACCGCCTTTTGTCGCTGAACCAGATGCCAGACACCGACTATGTCGATCAGGAAGCTGTCCAGCGCGAACTTTCGTACGCGCGGCGGATGTTTTCCGACAATGGTTGGCCGGTTATTGACGTTACTCGCCGCTCGATTGAAGAGGCGGCTGCCGCAATCATCAACCTTTACAATGAACGCCATGCTGGCGACGCTTCGGTGTAATGCTTGTCCTCGCATCCCAAAGCTTCGGACGCCGCTCGGTGCTCACCAATGCTGGCGTCCGATATGAAGCCTTGACGGCAGATATTGATGAAGTTGCGGCGCGTGACGATCTGCGGGGCAAGGGACTTGGCCCGGCTGAACTGGCTGAGGCACTGGCTGAGCTCAAGGCACTTGAAGTATCAGACAAGCGGCCTGATGATTTCATCATTGGTTGTGACCAGACTCTGGCGCTCGACAATGGGACAATGATTGACAAACCTGTGGATCGGTTGGCCCTCATGGAACAGCTTAAAGTTTTGTCCGGCAACGGCCATACACTTTATAGTGCCATCGTCATCGCCCGGGGCCACAAGATCATATGGCGGCATGTTGAACAGGTCATTTTGAGGATGCGCCCACTTTCGGATGCGTTTATTGAAGATTATATCGAACGCGAAGGCGATGCGCTGCTTGGCTGTGTTGGCGGCTACAAGATCGAAGCAAAGGGCGCGCAGCTATTTTCGAAGATAGACGGCAGTCATTTTGCTATCATCGGCTTGCCGTTATTGCCTTTGCTTGATTTTCTCAGATCACAGGGGGTGCTTGCGTCATGACCATGCCCTACGCAGAAGTGATCGGCGATCCGGTCATCCACTCCAAGTCTCCCCTGATCCACAATTTCTGGCTGAAAAAGCTGGGTGTTCAGGCTGATTACCGCGCGTGCCATGTCCTTTCGGACGGATTGGAAGCATATTTCGCGCTGAGGCGTGATGACCCGGACTGGCGAGGTTGCAATATAACTATCCCTCACAAGATTGCGGCGCTTGATTACGTGTCTGATCCCGGAGGTGTGCGCGACACGATTGGGGCGATCAACACGGTGGCGCATGGGCCGGATGCAAAGATGTTCGGGACCAATACCGATGCGGCCGGTTTCCTTGGGCCTATTCTCGATCTGCCGCTTGAAGGCGCGCCGATTGTGGTGATCGGAAGTGGCGGCGCCGCGCAAGCGATACTGTTCGCTCTGGCGCAAGCTGGTTGCGGAACTGTCACTATTCTTGCCCGCAATGCGCTGAAAGCCGCGGCGCTCTTGGCGCGTTTTGATCTTAAAGGCGAGGTCAAGACTCTTGGAGCGCGGCTTCCCAGAGCGGCTCTGCTTGTCAATGCCAGTCCGCTCGGAATGACAGGACAGCCAGCGCTCGAGCTTGATCTGGCACCTCTTGGCGAAGATGCGGTTGTCTATGACATTGTCTATGCTCCGCTCGAAACCGTACTGCTGAAAGCGGCGCGAACTCGTGGGCTGGAAACAGTCGATGGCCTCGAAATGCTCGTTGGGCAGGCTGCATTGGCGTTCGAACTCTTTTTCGACGTTGCCCCTCCGGAAGGGTATGACGACGTGTTGAGGGCTTTGCTCATCCAATGATCACGATAGGTCTAACCGGATCAATTGGCATGGGAAAGTCAGCCGTTTCGGAGATGTTCCGGCGCGAAGGCGTGCCCGTGTTCGATGCGGATGCCGCTGTACACATTTTGCAGGGTCCGAGCGGCTCATTGCTTCCAGCGATCGAGGCCCGTTTTCCCGGGACGACGACGCGAGATGGGGTCGATCGCCAGAAACTTGGTGCGGCGGTGTTCGGCAAACCGGATGAACTGACGGCGCTTGAGCGGATCGTGCACCCGGCGGTCGCGACGAAGCGTCGGCACTGGTTGCGAAAGTATCGCTCGCGCCCATTGGTCGTGCTCGATATTCCATTGTTGTTCGAGAAAAAAGGCTCCAAATCGGTTGATATCGTTGTCGTCGTTTCCGCGCCCGCCTGGATGCAGCGCAAGCGGGTATTGGCCCGGCCGGGAATGACGACCGACAAATTTCGCAGGATCATGAAGCCCCAAATGCCGGATTGCGAAAAACGCCGCCGTGCCGATTTCGTGATCGAGACAGGATGTCTCCGAAGCGAGACAGAAGCACAATTGCGCCGCCTTGTCGCTTGCCTCCGCGTCAAAAGAAGCGGATAACATACGCAGAATGCGCGAGATTGTTTTTGATACCGAAACCACGGGCTTGAGCCCGGCGAATGGCGACCGAATGGTCGAAATAGGATGCGTGGAACTGGTCAATCGCGTTGAGACCGGCCTCAGCTTCCACGCCTATTTCAACCCGGAGCGGCCGATGGATCCCGCCGCGCAGGAAGTGCATGGCCTTTCGGATGTGTTTCTTGCCAACAAGCCGCTTTTCGAAGACAGGGTTGAAGAACTGCTCGATTTTCTTGGTGACTCTCCGCTGGTGGCGCACAATGCGCGCTTCGATTTTTCGTTCATGAATCATGAACTTGGAAGTTGCGGGCGGCTTAATATTCCTGATTCGCGGATGATTGACACGCTCGCGCTCGCACGCGTGCGTCATCCAGGGGCCAAACACAGTCTTGATGCACTGTGCACACGATATGGCATAGATCGAAGTCACCGGATCAAGCATGGCGCGCTGCTCGATGCGCAGTTGCTCGCACAGATTTACATTGAACTGACCGGTGGCCGCCAGATCGGCCTGTCATTGGCGGATACACTCGCTGAAGAACGTTCGAGCGGAGAGCGGAATGGCGGGCCTTCGATAGCGCCGTCCAAACCTGCGTTTCGTCCAGCACGTGCGCATTGCGCGACACCCGAGGAACAGGCGCGGCATCGTGCCTTCTTGTTTAAACTGGCCAACCCATTGTGGCTTGACGGGCCATTGGCTGAAGAAAAGTCTCTCGAGCCTGCAGCAATTGACGGCGCCGCGCCACGCGCCTAGAGCGCCCCGCTTTGGATTGGAGGTCAACCATGGATATTCGCGTCTCAGGGCATCAGGTCGATACTGGCGATGCGCTGCGTGGCCATGTGACTGACAGGCTGCAGGCGATTGCAGACAAGTATTTTGCGCGGGCTTTGTCGGCGCAAGTGACGTTCGGAAAAGGGCCGCATGATCACGGCTTTGTGTGCGATATTGTAGCACATGTAATGCACGGCGTTGTGCTCAAGGGCTCATCTCAGGCACAGGACGCACGTCACGCCTTTGATCTTGCAGCAGACAAGGTCGAAAATCAGCTCCGCCGCTACAAGCATCGGCTCAAGGATCGCAATGGAGGCGGACTCGACGGATTGCAGGTCCTGGACACAAATGCGGGATATACTGTTTTCAATGCTGCGGATGATGCAGAAGAAGTCGGTGACTTTCCACTGATTGTCGCTGAAACACGGGTCGATGTGCCGGACGCCACGGTGTCGGACGCAGTCATGATGCTTGATTTGCGAAACACAAATGCGTTGCTCTTCAAGAATAGTGGAAGTGGCGTATTAAACATGGTCTATCGGCGTGGCGATGGCACGATTGGTTGGGTTGAACCCCAGCGCACAGAATAGTTTGGCCGACCGGCAAAACGGAAATTGGGAAAGTTTATGGGTTTGCTCAGCGATATGATGAGTGCAGGCGCAGTTGCGTCTTCGCTACACATTACCTCGAAAAAGGCGCTTCTCCAGCATTTTGCCCAACTGGGCGAGAGAGAATATGGACTGAATGCTCATGAAGTCGCAGAACGTCTGACCGAACGGGAGCGGCTTGGATCGACCGGATTTGGGAAAGGTGTTGCCATTCCACACGGCAAAATCGATGGACTCAAGGGTATTGTCGCCATGTTTGCCCGGATAGACCAGCCAATTGATTTTGAAGCGATCGATGATGCGCCGGTAGATCTGGCTTTCTGCCTGCTTTCACCGCCTGATGCAGGAGCAGAACACCTCAAGGCACTTGCCCAGGTCAGTCGCTGGCTGCGTGATTCCGATTTCGTCGCCAAGCTGCGTGGCGCAGGTTCGGACGATGCCGTCCTTGCGCTGTTTGCGGGCCAAGAAGAGCGTCATGCCGCCTGAGGGCAATAGTTTTTATACTGGACCGGGGCCTCAAGCGCATTGTCGCGCGCTCAAAGCGCCCTCCGCTGCGACCCAGGTTAGCGGCGAGTGGAATGTTGCGGGGTGACCGACGCCCGTTTGACAAGCGCGATGATGGTCAGCGCGTTTCTACGTTTTACAGATCAGGACGGGGGTTTTGCGGTGGTTGTGTCCAAGGGGGATCCAACGTCCGGTACCGTATTGGTCCAGCTCCTTGAAAAGGGGCGTGTTATTGGACTTTACGAGCGACTTCTTGATCCATCCGGACAATATCTATGGACTCGGAATGTGCCGCAAGACTTTGAGAACAAAGAAGAAATATCTGAATATTATTCCCGGCGAAAAGCACGGGATCCAGATTTGTGGTTAATTGAACTGGATGTCCCGAATGCAGAACGCTTCATCGTCCAACGACTGAATTTGTCTTGACTTTGTTGCGCTGCACAATCAATTGCGCACCATATTTAGGCGCGTAGCCCTGTTGTCACCCAAAATGTTGTAGGGCTTTGGACAGGGACGTAGACAGGGGACGATCGCGAAGACCGGGTTTTGGGGTTTTCGAAAGATCAGTTCACTGCACAAGCAAGTGTTAATATGAGTAAGGCCAAGCGGACCGCCATTTGTGCGGCGCTATCATTGTTTGCCGTAACCGCTTTGAGTGGTTCGGGCGCCGCCTCGGCTTTCGGGGCGGCTGATATTGTGGAAGCCGAGAAGAGTTCGCTGCTTCCCCGGGCAGTCTATGAGGCTGCCGAGAACGAGGGCGAAACGCCCGTCGACTACACCATCATTCCTGAAGCGCCCGTCGTGACCGATGATCGTTTGGACGATACCGGTGCCCCGCGGTCGCTTTCGCAGCTTGTCGCTATGAACTTGGGCACCGAAACCATCGATAGGGAAGAGGAATGCCTTGCAGGCGCTATCTATTTTGAAGCGAAAGGCGAACCGTTGGACGGA
>JANNLW010000215.1:0-2993 GCA_031397145.1 Sphingomonadales bacterium
GCTTGTTTTCAGGCTTGACCAGTTCGTCAACGGTGCCCGCGGGCAGCTTTGCAAATGCGTCGTCCGAGGGTGCAAAAACCGTGAACGGCCCTTCGCCCTTCAATGTGTCGACGAGACCCGCTGCGGTAACGGCAGCAACGAGCGTGTTGAATGATCCTGCGGCGGCCGCAGTGTCGACGATATCATGCATGAAAATATTCTTTCCGGTGTCCAGAATAGGACGTCATGCATGTGGGGTTGCGCGCCCGGATATCAAGTCATTGAATTTATTATTAAAACTGACTTGTTTTCGGGATTGCACGCACAATCGGCGGCTATCTTATTCGATCCAAAGGCTTTTTCGACTCAGCCTTTGGCCTTCAAACTGGCCGCCACCGCAAAGCCATGCTTTTCAAGTCCCGCAACGATCTTCTTAGCCCCTTCGAGGTCGCCCCAGAACATCGGGCCGCCGCGATACACCGGCCAGCCATAGCCATAGATCCAGACGACATCGATGTCCGATGCGCGCTGGGCCTTGCCCTCTTCGAGGATCAGATAGCCTTCATTCACCATCGGGTAGAGGCAGCGCTCGATGACCTCCTGATCGCTGATGTCACGCTTGGGCATGTTCGATCGTGAACGGAAGTCTTCGATGATCACATTGGCTTCGGCGCTCGGCGTGCGGTTGCGCTTTTCGTCATAATCGTAAAAGCCCTTGCCGTTTTTCTGGCCAAAGCGTCCGGCCGTACAAAGGGCATCGCGAAGCGTTTCAACCCGGGATGGGTCGCGGTGCCAGCCAATATCGAGGCCTGCCAAGTCGCTCATCTGGAACGGGCCCATTGGCATGCCGAAATCGGTGAAAACCTTGTCTATCTGTTCGGGCAGGGCGCCTTCCATCAGGAGCGCATTTGCCGGCCCCTGTCGCTTGGAAAGCATGCGGTTCCCGATAAAGCCGTGACAGACGCCTGCAACAACAGCGATCTTGCCGATCTTTTTGCCGATGGCCATCGCCGTCGCAAGCGCATCGGGTGCCGTCTTTTCGCCGCGCACGACTTCGAGCAGCTTCATGACATTGGCAGGAGAGAAGAAGTGCATGCCAAGCACGTCCTGAGGCCGGGATGTGGCGGAAGCAATCTCGTCAACATCAAGATAGGACGTATTCGAAGCGAGGATCGCGCCGGGCTTGCAGGTCTTGTCGAGCTTGCCGAAGACCTCCTTCTTCACGTCCATATTCTCGTAAATGGCCTCGATCACGAGATCGACGCTGGCGAGATCATCCAGGGCAAGGCTGGGCGTGAGAAGGTCCATCATCTGTTCGACGCGTTCTTGCGTAAAGCGGCCCTTTGCCGCCGACGCTTCGTAATTCTTGCGGATCACTCCGACGCCACGATCAAGGGCATCCTGCTGCATTTCGACAATGGTCACCGGAAACCCGGCCGACAGGAAATTCATCGTGATCCCGCCGCCCATCGTGCCAGCGCCAATCACGCCGACCTTCTTGATGTCGCGCAGTGCAGTATCCTTGGGTAGGCCATCGATCTTGGCGGCCTCGCGTTCCGCGAAGAACATATAGCGCTGTGCCGCAGACTGGCTGCCCATCATCAGTTTCATGAATTCTGCGCGCTCGAAGACCCGGCCCTCGTCGAATGGCAGCCGGGTTGCGGCCTCGACACAGGCAAGGTTCGCATACGGGGCTTCAAAACCCTTCCACTTGCGCGCATTTTCCGCCTTGAGCTTGTCAATGATCGCGAGATCGCCCTTGACCTGCAGGTCGCGTGTTGCCCTTGGGCCCTTGGCAATCAGTTCTCGGGCGAAGGCGATTGCCTCGGCGGCCAGATTGTCTTCGCTCGAGACGCGATCGACGAGACCGATCTCGTGCGCCTTGCTTGCGGAAATTGGATCGCCCAAGCTGCACATTGTGGCTGCTGCCTCGACGCCGACGAGGCGCGGCAGTCTTTGGGTGCCGCCGCCGCCAGGAAGAAGCCCAAGCTTGACTTCGGGTACCCCGAGTTTGGCGGAAGGGACGGCAATCCGATAGTGGCATGACATGGCTGTTTCCAGGCCACCTCCTAGGGCGGTGCCGTGAATTGCGGCAACGATCGGTTTGCCTGCACCTTCCATCATGTTCAGGACTTCATTGAAATCCGGCCCGCGGGGCGGCTTTCCGAATTCGGTGATGTCGGCGCCCGCGATAAAGGTCCGTCCGGCACAGCGCAGCACCATCGCCTTGACGGCGGAATCGGCCATGCCTTCCTCGAAACCCGCCTTTAGACCTTCGCGGACGTGCCATGAAAGCGAATTGACCGGTGGATTGTCGACGAGGATGACAAGGACGTCATCATGGCGTTGTGTAGTGACGGATTGCATGTTTCTTCTCCAAAAATCAGGCGGCTAGCGCCGCATACAACATATTCTTGATTTCCCTGCGGATCGGGTAGCTGGACGAGGGCATCAACTGCGTCATGAACACCATGGCAATGTGTTCGACCGGATCGATAAAGAATCCGGTTGAATACATGCCGCCCCAGAAAAACTCACCCTGCGAGCAAATTGTCATCGTCGCTGCGGGATCGATAATCTGCGCGAAGCCCAGCCCGAACCCGGTTCCAGCCATCTCAGCCTCGCTAAAAAGAGACTTGCTGTGTCGGGTCAGATCACCGCCACCCGGCAGATGATTGGCCGTCATGACCTCCAGCGTCTTCGGGCTGATGACCTGATTGCCATCAAGCGCGCCGCCGTTCAGCAGCATACGGCAGAAACGGTGATAGTCCGCCAGTGTCGAGGCAAGGCCGCCGCCGCCAGACTGGAACTTGTGGGGTCGTGTCCAGGCACTATCGGCGCCGGCCTTGTCAGACAGTTTCATCTTCTCGGTCGGGTGCCACGAATAGGCCGATGGAATGCGGTGAGCCTTGTCGGCATCAACCACAAAGCTGGTATCATCCATGCCGAGCGGACCAAGAATGTTGGTCGCAAAATAATCGCCCAGCGTCATCCCGGAAATGCGCGACACGATG
>JANNLW010000230.1:0-2411 GCA_031397145.1 Sphingomonadales bacterium
AAGACAATAACGCGATCATGACGCAATTGCTGCTGCTCGGAACCAACTTCGTAAACTTTGTCGGCCTTCATGCCTGGACCGGCCTTGATGGAGGATTCGAGGCTGTCCGCGTGACCGAGTGGGAAGAGCCGCAAGCAGTGATCGGATCCTACCTGCAGAAATATGCCTATCCCGACTGGTGGAAACTCCATGTCGACCAGAACAACCGCGAACTCAAGGAATGGACCCGCGGCAAGATTTTCGACAAGAATTTCTCCGGCGAAACCAATCATACCGAGCAATTCCGCAATGTCGTCCAGGGCACGAGGGATCGTGTCGGCTGTCTCCAGTTGCGCGGCGAGTACATGTTCGTCGCGGAAGGCAAAGGCGGCTTCAAGGCCTATGACGTCGCCTCGATCGGCAACAAGGGTTTCTCCGAACCGATCGTTTCCGCGCCCTTCTCCCCGCTTGGGCAGGACATGCATGTCTCATCCAGGAATGCGACCTGCATGGCACTGGCCACGAACCAGAATATCAGCGTCAAACGCAACGATCATATCATCAAGGATATCCCCGAGAACCAGGAACAGGCCTTCCATCCGATTTATCGCTATGCCGTTATCACCGACAGTGTCGAAGGGCTTATCCTCGTCGATGTCGACACGCTGGCGGATGGCGAGTTCCGCAACAATTTCTTCAAAAGGGCGGTCACATGGAACGAAGGCAACGTGCTGGCCGGTGCGCGCCATATCACGCTCGCTGGCCATATCGCCTACGTCACCACGGCCGCCGGGCTTGCGGTGATCGATCTCGATGATCCGCTTCGCCCAAAGCTGACTGCAAATATTGTGATGAAGGATGCGCGGGCCAGTGCGGTCCAGTTCCGCTATCTCTGGGTCACCGATGCGGAAGGCCTGAAGCTTTTCGACGTGACCGATCTGCGCAAGCCGGTTGCCATGCCATCGGGCACGGTACCGCTTGCGAACGCGCAGCGCATCTATCTCGCCCGAACCTACGCCTATGTCGCGGCCAAGCAGGATGGTCTGGTGATCATCAATATCACCAAACCGCTTGCACCCATGATCTATCTCAAGGAAACATTTGGCGGGCAGATGACGGACGCCGAAGACGTGGTCATCGGGACAACCAATGCCTCGCTGTTCGCCTATGTCGCCGATGGGCGGAATGGCCTCAAGGTCATCCAGCTGACCAGCCCGGAGAGTCAGCCGAACTTCTACGGCTTCTCTCCCGCGCCCAAGCCGGAGCTCATTGCCTGGGTCCGAACGCCCTCTCCGGCCATCGCCCTTTCAAAGGGGCTGGATCGCGATCGGGGCGTTGACGAAACCGGCGGGCAAATGGCGGTTTTCGGCCGGCTCGGCTCTCGCCCGTTTACGCGAAAGGAAATGGAACGACTGTTCCTGACGCCAAGGGGTGTTCCCTACAAGGTGCTCGATACACCGGACATGGCCGAATATGTGCCGCTCAGAGTGGCGGGGAACTAATCCACTCCGGCGGGAAGCGACATTCAGTCCGTCAATTCCTTAGGACTTCCCGTCTCAAGTGCCTGTGCAGTCAGGGCAGCTTCCGCTTTCGACAACTTTTCGGACGTTGAGCGGCGGACAGACGCTTGCCGGAAGCTGCCATTCGTTCAACGGACTCAATTTGATGGAAAACGGCCACCCAATATGACAAGCTATGCCACTTTAGGAGATGATCATATGCGCGCAATGCTTGCAGGTCTGGTAGCAATGGGCTTGCTTCTATCTGGCTGCAATAAGCCGTCAGATGTAAACTCGGCGGGTCCAAAGAGCCAAGGCCGCTTTGCTGGGATAGGTGTATTCGACGCCGGAAGGCTGTGGGCGGAAATGAGTGTCTCAAGCTCGACGACCGATCCAGCGACGGCGAAAATTGCGGATGATGAACACGTAATCGTAGTTCTAGACAGTCACACAGGCGAGGTCCGCCAATGCGGGGACTACAGCGGTTATTGTGTTGCAATGAATCCGTGGTCAGGCTCGCTAACGCGGCTTCCCGTCAAGCTGACGAAGCACGCATCTGATTTGGCTGCCGAAGATCAGGCCGAAATCGAGAAGCCTAGAGCAACGAAATAGTAGGGGTCTTCAATGGTCGCCCTAGGCGTGGAAACCTGCCGCCTTTTCATTTTTAACCTGCACAGGCGGCATTTGTTTGCAAATTGCGGGACAAATAGAGCCGTGCGGTCCAGCAGTTGCAATCCCTGCAATGGCGTTGGGCCTGTTCAAACCGTCACCGCACCTTTTCCCTGACATTCCGCAAAAATTTTTTTGCGCGTTAGCCGAAAAGTTAGCCCAAAATTCCCATGCCAAACTCATCGAGCCAACGGAATAAAATAGTTTTCATTTTCAATGGTTTGTGGTGCCGGCTGCAGGAGCCGAACTAGGCCCCAAAAAACC
>JANNLW010000241.1:0-16775 GCA_031397145.1 Sphingomonadales bacterium
TAGACAAGCGTTCCTTCAGGCAGGCGCGTCGCGAAAAAGGCGTAGAAAAACTGGCTGAGATAATAGATGCCTCCCGCAAGCGTAGCAGGCAGCACCAGGAGAAAGAGCTCCTTCACACGCGGCGTCATTTTCGGTGTCCGAAGACTGAGCGTTACTCCGGCACGTCGCACACTGATCCAGCAAAGTGCGACCTGGAATACGCCGCCAAGGATGACTGCGACCGCCATTGCTCGGGCCGTCGTTGCACCGCCATCGCGTACGAGCAAAAGCGCACCGACCAACGCGATGTTGAGGAGTGCCGGGGCGAACGCGGCAGCGGTGAACCGCGTGAGCGAATTGAGCACTCCAGATAACAGCGATACGATGCAGATGAAGACCATATATGGCATGGTGATGCGCGTCAGTTCAATCGCAAAGCGCGTTTTTTCGGCACCGCCGCCCCAATCGTCGGGCACCATCAGGGCAATGAAAGCTGGCATGAAGATCATGAATAGTGCGGAAATCAACATCAGCGCAGGTGCAAAGACGGCGAGAACCTCATTGGCAAATTCTTGAGCATCCTCAATCCCGCCCTCGCCATTCAGGCGTTGGCTGAACAACGGAACAAAACCGCTGGAAAATGCCCCCTCTCCAAATAGGCGCCGGAAAAGATTTGGTATCAAAAACGCGAGCTGAAACACTTCAGCCGCTGCCCCTGCGCCCAGAATGCGCGAGGCAATCATCTCGCGGGCAAAGCCGAGGACACGGCTGACCATTGTCAGCCCGCCGATTGTGCCAATGGCTTTGCCGAGTTTCATGGATCGCTTTTACGCGTTGCCTTCTGTTTCAATCGCAGCGGGTTGGCTATCCGCATTCGCCGCAGCCTGCTGCATGTAGAGGGCTCCGAAGTCGATCGGTTCAAGCAAGAGCGGGGGGAAGCCGCCATCTCGTACGGCGTCAGCAAGGACGCGTCGTGCGAACGGGAAGATGAGTCGCGGACCTTCTGCATAAAGGAAAGGCTGAATCTGTTCATCAGGTACGTTGCGGATCCCGAACAACCCTGCATAGGCAAGCTCGACCTGGAACGCGACTTTATCAGCGCTCGTCGCGCGCACGTCGATTTTCAACACAACTTCGTGGGCATCGTCTCCGACCTGATTGGCGCCAATATTGAACTGGACGTCAATCTGCGGCTGTCCTTGCCACTGGAACACTGCTGGCGCGTTCGGGTTCTCGAACGACAAGTCTTTCACATACTGGGAAATCAGCCCCACTGCAGGGCCTGTGTCTTCGCCATTCGCAAGCGGATCATTGCCGGTTTCATCAGCCATAATTATATCCTCGGGTCAAACATGAATCTGGTGGTATGAGCTAAGCCATCGCCGTGCCGCGGGCGCCTAGCAGTCGAGGGTGTCAAGGGCAATGGAGAGATTTAATATCAAACCTATTTGAAACCAGCGAGCCGCGCGCCTATGTAGTGATTTCAAACGATTTGGAGACATCATGATCGGCATCGTCGTCTTTGCCATGATAGCCCTTTTTCTAGGTTTGCGGCTTTACGCAGTGCTTGGAAAACGGACTGGTCATGAACAGCCATTGTCTCGCCCACCAGAAGATATGGTGCGGGAGCGAGCGGCGCTGCCGACAATCGATGACGCGCGTGATGGCCCGGTTGTGGTGCCGGAAGAGCAGCATGTACCAGGAGCGGAAGCCGGATTGCGGGCAATTACCGCGGCGGATCGAAGTTTCAATTCCGCCGAATTTCTCGAAGGGGCAAAGCAGGCCTATAAACTGATCCTGGAGGCTTTTTGGGCTGGCAAGGAAGACGATTTCAGGGCGTATGTTTCAATCGATGTGCGGGAAGCTTTTGGGGAGGCGATGGCGGATCGCACCTCTAAGGGGCACGTACTCGACAATCGGATGGTACGGATCGAGCGTGCCGTTATTTCCGACGCCAAGTTGAGCGATGGAACGGCCGAAATAACGGTTCGATTTGATGCCGATATCGCCGCCGTAACCCGCGATACCGAGGGCAAGGTGATCGCGGGATCATTGACCGATGCAGTGCCCACCCACGATGCCTGGACATTTGCTCGTAATTTGCGCTCTTCTGATCCCAACTGGCTTTTGACGGACACTGACGAAGCGTCGTAAGGCGCCAAACATGATGACTCGTTGGTTGGTTTTGATGGTTGCCGTCCTGATTCTGTCAGCATGCGGGGCGAGGATTGTACCGCAAGGCCATTCGCCGCGGACCGCAGGAAGCCTGTCGCGGCCAGCCACTACAGGTAAACCCAGTCAGCCATTGACGCCCCAAACGGTCGTTGCATCGTCTGGCCCTAATGCCCGATCAACCGGCATCGTGGCTGCTCCGTCATTTTCAAAGCTCCCGTTTGATAAACGGAGCGCGGTGCGCGCATTAAAAGCATTTCGTATTTCGTGCTCTTCGCTAATCAAACGCACGGATCAATCCGGATTGACCAGGAGTGAAGATTGGAAGCAGGCCTGCCTCGCGGCTGCTGGTTCGAGCGACGGCGATGCCGCGGAATTTTTCTTGCAAAACTTTGAAATCGTCCAGATCGGAGATGGCCGGAGCTTCGCGACCGGCTATTTCGAGCCCGAGATCGCTGGATCGCGGATCCGGGCTTCGGGCTATGATGTACCCATCTACAAGCGGCCTTCCGACCTTATTGATGTCGATCTCGGTCAGTTTTCGGAGAACCTGAAAGGCAAAAAGATTCGTGGGCGGGTCAAGGGTCAGAGTTTTGTACCTTACGCAGATCGAACAGAAATTGAGGAGGGTGGACTTGCGGGACGCGGCCTCGAAATAGCCTGGGCGGCCGATTCAATCGAATTCTTCTTTCTTCAGGTTCAGGGTTCTGGCCGATTGAAGCTTCCGGACGGCAGCGTGATGCGCATTGGCTATGATAGCCAGAATGGGCGCGACTATGTTGGCATCGGCAAGCTGATGAAGGATCGTGGCCTGATCGGTCCCGGCCAGACTTCGATGCAAGGTATCGTCGAGTGGTTGCGAACACACCCAGAAGAAGGGAAGGCGATCATGCGGGAAAACAAGAGCTGGATATTCTTCCGTGAATTGACCGGGGCAGGGCCACTTGGCGCTCTCGGAGTTCCAGTAACTGGCGGCGTGACAGTCGCTGCCGACCCCGCCTTCGTACCGCTTGGAGCGCCTGTGCTCCTGTCGATGGATCGCACGGATGCGACGGGGCTATGGATCGCGCAGGATACAGGCGGCGCAATCAAGGGAGCAAACCGCTTCGATACGTTTTGGGGGGCTGGCGAGGCTGCCAAAGCGACTGCCGGCGGGATGGCCGCGCGTGGAACAGCATTCGTGTTCTTGCCCAAAGGTACGCTGGCCAGAATCGCACAGGAACAGGCCGATGCCGCGTCGATTAACCCCTGAAGAGCATGAAATCTGGGGACGTGTTGCGGCAACGACGAAACCGATCAACCCTAACAAGCACAAGACTGTCGGACTCAAAAATCAAGATCCAACCATTTCGGAGAAGAATCTGACGTTGCGTCAGGTAACAACTATGCTCAAGACTGAGCGTGCTCCCTCCAAAATGCGCGGGTTGAACCCAGCAAACACGCTTGATAGTGGCTGGGACAAGCGCATCGCCAAAGGCACAATGACGCCGGAATTTACTATTGACCTGCATGGTGAAACGCTCGCGAGTGCACATGCCCGTCTCAATCGCAGCTTATCCTTTGCGATCCATTCGGATGCGCGGATCATCCTGCTGATTACCGGCAAATCGGCGCGCGAAAACCCGCGCCTGCCGCCTTCATCGAGGGGTGTAATCCGTGCTTCGGTAAAGGACTGGCTTTCAGCTTCTCCTCACGCACGCCACATCGCAGCTATTCGCAATGCCCATCCTCGCCATGGCGGTGCTGGAGCCCTTTATGTGATCCTCAGACGCGGTTGATGATGTCTGCATAAATTCGCGTCAGCGCCAGAATATCAGCAAGAGCGACTGCTTCGTCCAGCTTGTGCATCGTGGCGTTGCAAAGGCCGAACTCAACGACTGGACAGATTTTCGACAGAAAGCGCGCGTCGGACGTTCCTCCCGTCGTTGAAAATTCGGGCGTCACGCCGATGACCGCCTCAATTGCGCTTGATACCAGACTCGAAAACTCTCCGGGTGGCGTAAGAAAGGCCTCGCCGGATATCCGTGCCAGAATTTCCCCGTTGGGAGCGGTTTCCTGGACCAGCGCGGTTATACGATCGACAAGCCCCTGACCGGAATGCAAATCATTGAAACGGATGCTCAGCCGTGCCTTCGCGGCCGCTGGTATAACATTGGTGGCGGGATTTCCGACCTCAAGATCGGTGACTTCGATATTCGAATGCTGGAACCAGTCGGTCCCTGAATCCAGGGCAATCTCCTCGATTGCAGCAAGGATCCGCACCAGCTTGGCAATCGGATTGTCTGCAAGATGGGGATAGGCGACATGGCCTTGCACGCCCGGGATAGTGATCCAGATATTGACCGAGCCGCGTCTCCCGATCTTCATCATGTCACCAAGACGGTTGACCGATGTCGGCTCCCCTACGAGGCACAGATCGGGGATCAGGGCGCGATCGCGCATATGTTCGATCAGCGCAACTGTCCCGTGGACTGCCGGGCCTTCTTCGTCGCCAGTGATGATCAGGCTGATACGCCCTGAATGGCGTTCAGGAATCGCAGCAATAAATGCTGCAATGCTCGATTTCATATCGACGGCCCCACGGCCATAAAGCAGGTCGCCACGGACTTCAGGCACAAAAGGATCACTTGTCCAGTCCGGCCCCGGTGGAACAACATCCAAATGGCCGGCAAATGCGAAATGCCGGCCGTCGCCGGTACCGCCGCGTGTGGCGAAAAGGTTTTCGACCGGCCCATCCGGCGGCTCACCCTCGATGAAGCGGCCCACTTCGAAACCCAAAGGGCGCAATGCCTGTTCAAGCACGTCAAATACTTGTCCGGTCGCGGGCGTCACGCTCGGTACGGCGATAAGGTCCTGGGCCAGCCGGATTGCATCAATCATGAGCACCGCCTAGCCTGTGCGCCTTAAAATGCAAAGGGAGCCCCCATGCCCAAACTTGATCTGGACACGATCCCCCAAACCAACAGCACCGGATATCCGCCCGTTTACGCAGAGGCTGTGCGCGAACGCTGGTATCGACGCCTGTCACCTGCTTCAGGCTTGTCGGATTTCGGCGTCAGCCATGTGACCCTGAAGCCGGGTGCATGGTCATCGCAGAGGCACTGGCACGAAGGGGAAGACGAATTTGTCGTCGTGCTTTCAGGCGAAGCTATTCTGGTTGACGATTCGGGCGAAACGCGCCTGCGTGTAGGAGATTGCGCATCATTTCCCAAGAATGACGGGAATGGACATTGCTTGATCAACCAGAGTCATCAGGAGTGCGTCTTTATCGCCGTCGGCAGGCCGTCCGAGACCGATTGCCATTACCCGGATATTGACATGCACCTCGATGCCAACGTCGGCAAACAATGCCACAAGGATGGGACGCCGTGGTGATCAGGCTGCCAGCGCCTGCCACATCGCCATCGCAAGGCCGAAGCCGCGAGTGTCTCCCGTTGTCGTGCCCTCCATCCGGTTCATGACGTATGAGAACGTCGTTCGTGCATCCATGTCGATGATGACGAGAGATCCTCCGTAACCGCCCCAGTAGATAGTATTAGCGTTGGGCAGCGGCACCATGCCGCCCGAAAGACCGAAGCCGAGCCCAAAGCGCACCGGAACGCCGAGGATCAGGTCCATGCCCTCAATTTGCAGTTCCAATGCCTTGCGACAGCCGGCTTCCGACAGGAATCGTTTGCCCTTTGCGACGCCGCCATTGGCGAGGATTGCCTGAATCTCGGCAACCGAGCGGGCATTGCCGGTCCCTCCAGCGGCCGGGATTTCTGCACCGCGCCAAGCGCGGCTGCGCGTGGCGAGCACATCGACTCCCGGATTATTCGCCATATTGGCAGGAAGCGGATCGTCCGATCTCTCCGAGATTCCAGCTCCGGGCGGCGGCGGAATGAGATCGGCAACACGTGCATCTTCAGACGCCGGAAGGCCAATATGAAAATCCGCGCCCAGCGGCGCGGCAATTTCGTCACGAAATACCGTCCCGAGCGTCCGCCCGGTGATCCGGCGTATCACTTCTCCAACAAGATAGCCTTGAGTGACGGCATGATAGCCCGGCGCCGTCCCCGCCTCCCAGTAGGGTGCCTGTGCCGCAAGCAGAGATGTCACCTTGTCCCAGTCGTAAAAATCCTCACCGCGGATTGGTTCTTTCCAGCCAGACAGACCAGCCGAATGGCTCATCAAATGGCTGACCTTGATGTGCTCTTTCCCGTTGGCGGCAAATTCGGGCCAATAACGCGCGACCGGTGCATCGAAGTCCAGTTCACCGCGATCGGCAACGAGGAGAGCAGTGAGCGCCGTCATCGTTTTGGTTGTGGAGTAGACGTTGACTATCGTGTCCCGTTCCCAAGGCCGCGTCCGCGCTTCGTCAGCAAACCCACCCCAAATATCAACCACGGTTTCACCTTCGTGAGTTGCGCAGAACGACGCGCCAACATCGGCACCACTGGCAAGATTTTGTGCAAGTACATCACGCACCGCTTTGTATTTGTCATGGGTGTATCCCTGCACCAAAGCATCACTCATAGGTTCATCTCCAGATATTGATCGGTTTCAGGCTGCCTCGGCGTCTTCTTCGCTTTCGGCCTGTTGGCGCGCCCACATTTCTGCATAGAGTCCGTTTTTGCGCAGAAGTGCAGCATGGGTTCCCCTCTCTGCAATGCGGCCAGCATCAAGGACAACAATTTCGTCAGCGTCGATTATCGTTGAAAGCCTGTGGGCAATGACAATCGTTGTGCGCTGTTGGGACACCTGCATCAGAGTATCCTGAATTTCGGCTTCGGTGCGGCTATCGAGCGCACTCGTCGCTTCGTCGAGAATCAGGATCGGCGGATCCTTGACCAATGTGCGTGCAATTGCGACTCGCTGCTTTTCACCGCCCGACAGTTTCAGGCCGCGTTCGCCAACCGGCGTATCATATTGCTTTGGCTGGGCCGCAATAAACCCGTGAATCGCCGCCCCACGCGCTGCCTTTTCGACCTCGTCCTGCTCCGCGCCCTCTCGCCCATAGCCGATATTGTACCCGATCGTGTCGTTGAAAAGCACGGTGTCCTGGGGCACTATGCCGATCGCGCTGCGCAGGCTCGATTGTGTGACGTCGCGAATGTCCTGTCCGTCAATCAAGATCGCGCCACCTGTTACGTCGTAAAATCGGTAGAGCAATCGTGCGAGCGTCGATTTCCCCGCACCTGAAGGTCCGACAACCGCCAATGTCTCGCCGGGCGCAACGGCAAAGCTCACATCATTCAGAATCGGACGATCGGATTCATAGGCGAAACTGACATTTGCGAACGTGACCGCGCCGCCGCTGACTTCCAGACCGGGCGCTCCCGGCTTGTCCTTTACTTCCGCTGGTGTGTCGATCAGGCTGAACATCGCCTCCATGTCGATCAGGCCCTGTTTGATCGTACGATAAACCATCCCCAGCAAATCAAGAGGCCGAAAAAGCTGGGCCAGGAGCGTATTCACAAGCACGACATCGCCCGTGTTGAACCGGCCCACCGACCAGCCCCACACGGTAAAACCCATCGCTCCGGCCATCATCAGGTTCGTGATCAAAGACTGGCCGATATTAAGCAAGGCGAGCGAATTTTCGGACTTCACGGCAGCATCCGCATAGCGCTTCGCCACACGTGCATATTGATCAGTCTCGCGGTCTTCCGCGTTGAAATATTTGACTGTTTCATAGTTCAAAAGTGAATCGACGGAGCGGGAAACAGTGGCCGTGTCGAGATCATTCATCTCGATCCGCAATGTGGTCCGCCAATCGGTGATGCGCTGGGTGAAAAAGATATAGGCCACCACCATTGTCAGCGTTGCCGCGACAAGCCCCACGCCGAACTTGGTCCAGAAAATGACGGTCACGGCCGCGAGCTCAATCACGGTCGGGGCAATGTTGAAGAGGAGGAAGTAGAGCATTGTATCAATACTCTTGGTCCCGCGTTCGATCACTTTGGTCACTGCGCCTGTTCGACGGCTCAAGTGAAACCGGAGCGATAGTGCGTGGAGATGGGCAAAAACATTGACCGCAAGCCGACGTGTTGCATCCTGGCCAACCCGTTCGAATACGATGTTACGGAGATTGTCGAACAAAACCCCCGCAAACCTTGCTCCGGCATATGCGGCGACCAGGGCAATCGCAAGCGTAGCTCCTGCTTCCAGCCCGGGCTTCATCCGGTTAATGGCTGCAGCATAGACAAAGCCCATGCTGAGCTGAACTGCCTTTGAAACGAGCACAAGCGAAAGGGCGATGCTGATCCTGACGCGCAACCCCGGCTGATCCTTGGGCCACAAATAGGGCAGGAAGCGTCGCATCACCGCGAAATCGGGCATTGGCGCTTGGAGCAGGGCGTCCTGGGGCGGCATCGCCTTGCGCTTAGTCGATTTACGTCGCCATTGGAAAGCCTGTGCCTACATCCCGGGGGCTGCAGACAGGACAATTCGTGGGATGGGCCCACATTTCCCTCGCATCGTCGTTTGTGACATGACAAGGCGATGATGGATTTGTTGCATTTTGATGAAATCGTGCGCAGTTCAGGGTTTCATGCACTTTCAAGGCACCGTCTGTGTTCCAGAATTTCGGTCGATCAGAGTTTGATGCACCTTCGCTTTCGCTCCTTTTGAGTGAGGCGCGGGTAATTGGTGATTGGGCGCGCGGCGCACGCCAGAATGGCCGAATTGCCCGTGCTCATGACGGCGAGGGCCGCAAAGTCGTTATATTGCCCGGTTTCATGGTGTCCGAGGCGCGGATGGAATTGTTTCGTCACACCCTCAATCGGGCGGGGTACAGCGCCTTTGGCTGGGGGCTGGGCCGCAATCTGGGGGTGACGTCCGACATGCTAGCGCGGTTCGACGCGCGGCTAGATCAGATTGATCGCGATACGGATGGCCCAGTAACGCTGGTCGGGTGGAGCCTGGGTGGGCTGATTGCGCGCGAATATGCCAAGCTGGCGCCACACCGCGTCGCAAGTGTCATCACGATGGGTAGTCCGTTTTCGGGAAACCCTCGCGCAAACAATGCGTGGCGACTTTATGAATGGGTGACGAAGCATGCGGTGGATGCACCGCCGATCGAGGCCCGACTGGCGGAAAAGCCGCCGGTCCCAACCTATGCACTCTGGTCGCGCCGTGACGGGATCATTGCGCCGGCCAGTGCGCGCGGGCTTCCCGGAGAGGTCGATCACAGCATAGAGGTGGATTGCAGCCATCTCGCCTTTGCCTGCGCACCTGAGGCGATTTCCGCGGTACTTGGTGTGCTGGCGCGCCAGCTAAGTCCTCTCAACTAGCCTGGGCGCTCGTCCGGATTTCGTCAGCGCGAAAGATCTGGATGGTCGGGGTTTCGGTCGAAAGCATACCGATACTCTTCACAAATCCGCCGGAGGCAGGCACGCCGAAATGGGTACTGACCGCATTGCCGTCGCTCCATACCTCAAGAAACACCAGCCGATCCGGATTCTCGCAATCGGCATGGACGTTGTGCGCGATACAGCCCGGCTCGACACGCGAACGCTGGCTGTGTTCGATGCACAGGCGCTCGATCTCTGCGCGATTGGTGGCGTTGGTCATGACCGTTCCAGTGATGATGATCATGCTTTCTCTCCTGGCAGGAACGGCGCTGCCACGTCTTTGGGAACCCGGGCAATCCGGCCGCTGGCACGATCAACGATGGCCCATGTCGTCTTGGCACGAACCATCAGCTTTCCCGCGCCGTTGGTAAATTCCACGTTCCGGTCGAACCGCGCTCCCTTGGGCGCGTCGCTGATCCATGTCCGCGCCGCCACCGTTTCGCCTGGCCCGACATTACCGAGATAGTCGATCTCGTGACGGATCACGACCCAAATCCATCGGGCAATCTGGTTGGACGATGCAACAGCATCCCAATGTGCCGTAGCGATATCCTGGATCCAGCGGACCCAAACGGTGTTGTTGACATGGCCAAGTTCGTCGATGTCAGCAGGGGTTGAAGTGATGGAACGCTTGAAATCCCTCACTAATTGACGATTCCTAGCTGCCACAGGAAGAACGCATATTCCTCGGCCTCCTCACGCAGGCCTTCAAAGCGGCCCGATTTTCCCCCATGCCCTGCGCCCATATTGGTCTTGAGCATCAACAGATTATTGTCGGTCTTGGTCGCACGCAGCTTGGCGACCCATTTCGCGGGTTCCCAATATGTAACCCTAGGATCGTTTATCCCGGCAGTGATCAACATCGGCGGATAGGCTTGAGCCTTAACCTGGTCATAGGGCGAATAGCTGCGGATAAGATCGAACGCGGCCTTGTCGATGATCGGATTTCCCCATTCAGGGAACTCGCCGGGTGTGAGAGGAAGCGATTCGTCCAGCATCGTGTTGAGAACATCCACGAACGGGACATGCGCTGCAATCGCGCCCCAAAGGTCTGGATCAGTATTGACGACAACTCCCATAAGCTCGCCGCCAGCTGATCCACCGGCTGCTACGACCCGGCCCCTTTCGCTAAATCTCAGCGAAATCAACCCGTTGGCGCAGTCAACAAAGTCGTTGAACGTGTTGATTCTCTTGGTCAGCTTTCCATCCAACTGCCATTGCTGTCCCAAATCATCGCCGCCCCGGATATGGGCAATGGCATAGGCAAAGCCGCGATCGAGCAGCGAAAGACGCTGAGTAGAGAATCCGGGGGGGATCGCAATGCCGTAAGCTCCATATCCGTAAAGGTAGAGCGGTCCTTTTCCGTTCTTCTCGAACTTCTTATTGTAAACTATTGAAACTGGTATTTTAGTTCCATCACGAGCGCTGATTTCAACACGTTCGGTGGCGTATTGACTCGCATCATATCCTGAGGGAATTTCCTGCACCTTCAGGGTTTTCATCGCGCCCGTTGCGACGTCATATTCAGTAACGGTGTCTGGCGTAACCATTGATTCATACGAAAGTCGAAGCGTTGAAACCTTGTATTCCGGGTTCTCGTCAAGGCCTGCCGAGTAACTTGCCTCAGGAAATTGAATCCGCTTGGGCGGGCCTCCTGAATAATCATGGATTTCAACCTGATCGAGGCCGTTATCGCGGCCCTCAACAACGAAAAAATCCGCAAATGTTGAGACCCCGGTCATATAAAAATTTGGCGAAGCCGCGATCCGCTCACTCCATTCAGAGGGTTTTGAGAGTGGCGCGGTCACAAGACGAAATTGCGTGCTGGTATCGTTTGTATGGATGAACAGCATGTCACCATGCGTTTCGACATCATATTCGACGCCATTCTTGCGTGCACGTACAAGGATTGGATCTGCCAGCGGTTCGCCCGCAGGAAGTAGCCTGATTTCGCTTGTCTCATTGTCTCCGGTGGCGACAACAATCCAGTTGCGATCCTGCGTCATGCCAACACCGGCCTGGAAGCCGTGATCAGGCTCGGAATAGATCAACTTGTCTTTGGATTTGGGCGTGCCAAGCCGATGCAGTTTTATCGTATCAATCCGCCAATTTTTGTTGACGAGACCATAGAGAAGGCTTGCTCCATCCTTTGAAAATACAATCCCGCCAAGTGTGCCTGGGATGGTATCCAGAAGGTCGACACCCGTCATCAAGTTTCGGAACCTGACGGTGAATCGCTCGGAGCCATCAGTATCCGTTGAATAGGCCATGATCCTGTCGTCTTCGCTTATCGCGACCCCGCCCAACCTGAAGAATTCCTTGCCCTTGGCTAGAGCGGCTTCATCAAGGATCACATCTTCGGGACCGCCCGCGGCGAGTTTGCGCATCCATTGCTTGTACTGGGCGCCCTTTTCAAAGCGTCGCCAGTAGAGATAATCTCCATCCCTTTGCGGCACTGACGATTCATCCTCCTTGAGGCGCCCCTTCATTTCTTCGAAAATTGTCTGAACGAGCGCCGCATGCGGAATCATTTGTGCTTCGAAATAGGCGTTCTCCGCTTTCAGATACTCCAGCACATCGGCATCATCGACCTTGGGGTAGGATGGATCCCTGAGCCAGTAATAGTGATCCATGATTGTTGCGCCGTGATGGGTGCTGCTGTGCGGTCGTTTTGCGGCTACGGGCGGCTTTGGCATATCGCTTGTCATGAGGACTTTCTGGGCAAGGCTTTCATGACTGGAGCGCCTAGCCTATATGAACGCACTCACACAATCGCGAGTTTGCCATGTCCACCTATGAAGACCGTCTCCAAGCCCTGCGCGTACAGCTAAAATCCGACCGACTCGATGGGTTTGTTGTTCCGATCTGCGATGAGCATATGAGTGAGTATGTTGGTGCTTATGCCCAGCGGCTCGCCTGGCTTACCGGCTTTGGCGGATCGGCAGGGACGGCTGTCGTCCTGCCCGAAGAGGCGGCAATTTTTGTTGACGGACGATACACTTTGCAGGTGCGTGAACAAGTTGATGGGAAGCATTGGCAATATCACTCCGTCCCGAAAACCAGCGTCGCAGCTTGGCTGAAGGATCATTCCAACAGCGGTGCGCGTATTGGCTATGATCCTTGGGTGCATACACGGACGTGGGTTGACGCCGCGACAAAGGCGTTGGCGGAAAAAGGCGCTGAACTGGTAGCGGTCGAGCGCAATCCGCTTGATGCCGTATGGTCTGATCAACCAGCGCCATCCCCCGCAAAAATGGCCGTGCACGCCGATGAATTCACGGGCCGGTCTTCGGCGGAAAAACGTGCAGACGTGGCCGACTGGCTGACCGTAAACGGGTATGACGCAACCATAGTTTCGGCGCTGGATTCAGTGGCTTGGCTGTTCAACGTGAGGGGAAGCGATGTCGATCGAACGCCCGTGGCGTTGAGCTTTGCTGTCGTTGGGCAGGATGGCACTGCCGATCTTTACGTGTCTCATGAAAAAGTCGATGAAAGCGTTCGCATGCACTTGGGAAATGCTGTGCGCGTCCATGATCGGAGCGCTTTTGCGCCAGCGCTCGCCAAATTGACGGGCAAGAAGATCGCTGTTGATCCAGAACGAGCGGTTTCCGCAATTTTCGGCGCGTTAAGAGCGGGCGGCGCTGAAATTGTCGAGGTTCGCGACCCAACGGTGCTGGCAAAGGCAATAAAGAACCCTGTGGAACAGGCCGGCCACCGTGCCGCGCAAAAGCGAGATGGCGCCGCCTTGTCACAATTTCTCCATTGGCTGTCGCTCAATGCACCCAAAGGGGACGTGACCGAATTGTCAGCGTCTGCAAAGCTCCACCAATTGCGCATGGCTACGGGCAAGCTCAAGGATCTCTCGTTCGACACGATTTCGGGCGCCGGACCGAACGCCGCAATCCCGCATTATCGGGTGGATGAACAATCAAACCGGCCGATTTTGCCGTCAAGCATCTATCTTGTGGACTCGGGTGGTCAGTATCTCGACGGAACGACCGATGTGACGCGTACCGTTTGGATTGGACCTGGAGAGCCAACGACCGAAATGAAGGATCGTTTTACCCGCGTTCTCAAGGGTCACATCGCCCTTGCCCGTGCCGTTTTTCCTGCGGGCACGCGCGGCACCCAACTCGATACTCTCGCCCGTCAATTCCTTTGGGCGGCGGGCGTCGACTATGCGCACGGTACAGGACATGGTGTTGGCAGCTTCCTCTCGGTGCATGAAGGCCCGCAGCGCATTGCGACATCGTCAGGAGGGCAGGCGGGAACAGAAGAGCCGCTGGCGGCTGGTATGTTCATCTCGAACGAACCCGGGTTCTACAAGTCCGGGGAATATGGGATCCGGATCGAGAATCTGGTTCTCGTTGAGCGGCGCGAGATTGAAGGCGCAGAAGGCGAGTATCTGGGCTTCGAGACCCTGACCTATGCACCGATCGACCGTGCGCTGGTCGATACTGATCTTATGACACGCGACGAATTGCGCTGGTGGGACGCGTATCATGCGAAAGTCTTGGATGTCGTCGGGCCGCAATTGGGTGATACCGATCGTAATTGGCTCGAAACGGCCTGCGCGCCGCTTGGTCGAGGATAAATTGGACTTCCTTGCTATTTGGGCACTTTGCAGCTAAAGAGCAGCGGCTAACGTCGCCACCGACGAAATTTGAGGCTCCCGCGACGGAGCAGCGCTTTCTCTGACACGACCCAGCATCGCTCCCGCGCTTTTGCGGAAGCGATCACAAATGTTTTCGTGAAAGGAAACGCATCATGCCAATTGGCACAGTCAAATTTTTCAATGCAGACAAGGGCTATGGCTTCATCCAGCCCGAAGATGGCGGCCAGGACAGCTTTGTTCACATCACCGCTGTCGAACGTGCCGGAATGGTCACGCTCAACAAGGATCAACGCGTGTCCTATGAAGTCGAAACCGGCAAGAACGGCAAGGCTTCAGCAGTTAATCTTTCGGCCGCCTGATCATATGGCCAAAGAGGATCTCTTGACCCTCGAGGGCCAGATCGACGAGATTTATCCGGATGGGCGCTTTGGCGTCATGCTGGAAAATGATCACCGGATTATCGCTTACACGGCGGGCAAGATGCGGAAGTTCCGCATCCGGTCCGTCGTGGGCGATCGGGTTCATGTCGAAATGACACCTTATGATCTGACCAAGGGGCGCATCGTTTTTCGCGAACGCACGCCTGGCGTCGGTCCAAGCCAAAGGCGCAGTTTCAAGCGCTGAATTTTCCTGGAAAGGGAAGCGAACGTGTCGACCCTTGAATTCTACCAGACCCGTGCCGCCCAGTGCGCGCGCGAAGCCGAAGCGACCAATCTGGTCAATGTGAAGGAGCGTCTTTTGAACGCGCGCCTCGCATGGCTACAGATGGCCGAGCGTCTAGAACGGACTAACGAAGCCCGCGCGGTGGGATTGGCACATAAGGCCGAAGCCTTGGCAGTATCAGAGCGTGAAGTGTCTGCGGTCAGCTAAAGACGACGTTCGGGCTTGGCGGACGGGGTTCGCTATGCCAATCTGTCACGATGATCGATGTAACACCATCCGGGCAGGCTTGCGGCGCGACTGTGCGGGGTTTCGACCTGACACAGGCGCTTGATCCCGAAACTGTGTCCGCAATTCGCGCGGCGTGGTTGACCCATCACGTCCTTGTTTTTCCAGACCAGTCGATTGATGATGATGACCTGGAGCGGTTTACTGAAGCGTTCGGAGGTTTCGGGGTCGATCCGTTTATTGCCCCGATTCCAGGTCGTGAGCACATCATTGCGGTGGAACGGCAGGCGGACGAAACCTCGCCGCTCTTTGCGGAGAACTGGCATAGCGATTGGAGTTTTCAGGCTAATCCGCCAGCGGGAACGTGCCTTTATGGCATCAAGATTCCACCCTTTGGAGGCGATACACTGTTTGCCAACCAACATGCTGCGCTCGACGCAATGTCGGCGACGATGCGCACACGGCTTGACGGCAAGATGGCGATCCACTCGGCAAGGCGCGCCTATGCGCCAGAAGGCTTTTATGGGGAGGGCGACAAGGCCAGGCGGTCGATGGATATTCGCCCTTCGCGCGAAGCAGAGGCCACCCAAATCCACCCTTTGATCCGCAAACATCCCGAGACAGGGCGCGAAGGCCTGTTCAGCTGTTTTGGATATATAATCGGAATCGAGGGAATGGCTGATTCCGAGGCAACGGAATTACTGGTCGAACTCTATAGCTGGCAGGGTCGCGAGGAATTCCAGTATCGCCATCGCTGGGAGACGAATATGCTGGTAATGTGGGATAATCGTTCGCTACTCCACGCAGCGACTGGTGGATATGATGGATATCATCGGCTTCTCCATCGAACGACCATTGCGGGCTGTTGACACGAATTATGTGTTCTCTTAATGTTCCTTCTATCGGTATAGGAGGAAGTTATGATTGGCTATGTGACTTTGGGAACAAATGACCTTGCGCGCGGGGCGGCATTTTACGATGCGATCGCCGCCGAAATGGGGGTCGGTAGAATGATGGACTTTGAGAGCTTCATTGCTTGGGGTGAACCTGGTGGTGGAGCCGGAATAGCCCTGACCAAACCGTTTGACGGAAATCCGGCAAGCATCGGCAATGGCGTGATGGCGGCATTGCAGGCGCAGGACAAGGATCAGGTTGACCGGATTTATGAAATCGCACTTGCCAATGGCGCGACCGACGAAGGTGCTCCAGGCTCCAGAGGTGAAGGGTTTTACGCGGGATATTTCCGCGATCCCGACGGGAACAAGCTCAACGCCTTTGTGATGGGCTGAGTTTCAGATTCCCTGCTTTTCGGGGTTACCACGATGATCGAGTACGTCCGGTTTTTGCTGTCCTTGTTTGCGCTTGCGCAGATTTGCCCTGAGTGCATCGGACAGGCGTTGGGCGCGTTCGTCGTTCGGTTTCGGCATAATCGGGTTGATTACCCTTCGTCCCTTGACGCGTCCACAGGCTTTGTCCATAGGCCCGCCCCTACACGGGCGGTTCGGACGTCCAGTGCTGCCGTAGCTCAGTGGTAGAGCGCATCCTTGGTAAGGCTGAGGTCGTGAGTTCAATCCTCACCGGCAGCACCAGTTTCCGGTCGTGTCTTATGGCTCGGTCCGCCCGCGATAAGGCATAAACCTGTGCTTTCGCAGAAGCGCGCCCGAGATGAACGACACAACCACGCCAATCGGCAGGATCTCAAGCAAGGTCATCACCATCCGGTAGAGCGGTTGGGTATATTGTTCACCCATATCCGCCATCTCCTTGGTCAGTTTCGCAATTTCAGC
>JANNLW010000308.1:0-4179 GCA_031397145.1 Sphingomonadales bacterium
TGAAAAAACTTTTTGGCGTAACCCCTGAAACATCTACGCTTGGCTAAACAGCTTGGCCGTGCCGTGGTCAAATCCGGTCGACAGTGATCCATCGAGGATCGCCGAGCCAGGCCTTTTGAAAGGCAGCGCGGGTTGCGGCCAGATTGGGACGGTCACCCAGCGCTTCGTGGACCTTGGCGAGGCCGAAAAGCGCCCAGCCATTGTTCGGATATTGCGCCAGCGCCTGCAGATAGGCCTGGCGCGCACCCGTCAAGTCCCCGGCACGATAAAGTGCGGCGCCAAGCGACTGGTGCACCGGATAGTACCAATAGGGTGGCTCCATATACCAGATGCTGCTTTCGATCTTGGCCGCTGCATTGAAATGCTCAACAGCTTCGGGGTAGCGCCCAAGGCTGTATGCCAGCTTCCCGCGCGCGACATATGTTGCGAGTTGTAGAAGGTCAGGCGCGGGCATCAGCGCCTCGGTCATCGCCTTGAAGTCTGACGATGTGCGCAGCCGGTCAACCTCGGCCAGTTCGCGCGCGAATGATCGCGCATCCTTGCGGTGGGCATAGGCAACTGCGCGTGCATAATGCCACATACCCATGACGTAGGGCAGCCGGGAAACAGGCGCCTTGTGCTTCAGGATTGCCTCCGGCTTGTCGAATTGCGCAGCTGCGAGGTATGGCGCGGCTTCGACGGCCTGGAGCCAGGGCAGCGACGCCGTGACCTTTGGATCAAGCAGGGTCTTGAGCCGCCGCGCCTCGCGCAGTGCGGTCACGCCGTCGCCGGCCATTTGCGCAGATGTGATGATGAAGTGCACATTATGCGGATAATAGCTGTAGCGATACAGGCCCTGCTCATGCGTGAGATTGAGATAAGTCTCGTCCGCGCGCGCAGCAGCAATGTTTGCGCGGAGCGAATCCTTGAACCGGCCGACTACATAGTAAAGATGGCTCGGCATGTGAACGAGATGCCCAGCTCCCGTCATGTCCTCGGATGCCAGTCGGTCCGCAGCTGCTTCGGCTCTTTTTGGATCTGCGGCATTTTCGAGAAGGTGGATGTAAAGATGTGCCGCCTGGGGATGATCCGGATTTCGGGCCAACACGCCTTCGACAAGCGAGACGGCAGCGGCAATACGCCCCTTGGCGACACGCTTGTCGGCTTCCCAGTAATCCCAAGGCCGAAGATCCATCTCGCTTTCCGCAGTGAGAAGCGCGACTTCATCCTGTCCGGGAAAGGCGGCCGCAACCTTGAACATGGCATCTGCATAAGCTTTGTCGAGCGCAGCGCGGTCACTCGCTGGATCGGCGGAATAACGCTGCGTCAGTGCCGCCACGAGTGCCTGTTCGACCGGCGAGGCATGATTCCCCGCCAGCCTTTGCGCCTGGGCAAGCGTCGCCATCACGCGATCATTCGTCGCCGGGTCCATCGGGGCATTGATGTTGGGACCGTGCGCGAGCGCCTCGCCCCACCAGCACATTGCGCATTCGGGATCGAGTCGCTGCGCTTCACGAAAGGCGCGGATTGCACCCATATGATTGAATCCATAGGTGAGCAGCAGGCCCTGATTGAAGTATCTTTGCGCCAGCCCATTCTGCGTGGACACCTTGAAGCCAAGATCGACGATTCCCGGAACCAGTGGCAGGATACCGGTTGCGCCTTGTGTACTTTCAGCAGACCGGGCCGCTTTAAGCCAGTTGGGGGCTCCTCGCGAGAATAGCCTTCGATCACTGCACAGCCTCAGCGCGGCTCGGCTAGGATCGAGCGCGCGCACTGTCTCGTCGGAAATACTGGCGGCAGACCCCATCGTGAAACTGGACAACGAAAACAACGCTACCGGTAGCAATGCAAACCTGCGGTCGATATCCATTGGACTCACCCCCCCTTGCCTGTCCGGCCAATCATAACGCTTCATCGTTGCGCGACAAAGCAAATAGAGCAGCAATCGGGATGGAAGTTTAACGCTCGCGATCTGGCAGCGTCCTGCCTCACGGATCAGGGATTGAGCAGGCGAAACAACGCTCGTGATTTTCTTTCAATCTGCTGAACGCCTCGTTCAGCTTTCGTTGGCTGGTCGCTGATTAACATCCTCGCAAGGGAAGAGGGGGGTAGGAATGTTTGACCGATCGGAGCAGATTGACGGGTCCATGCGAGCGCAACGCCTGTTGGATGTCGCAAGCATATTGAGGCGCCAGCTTGATATCCTCGACCATGACGGATGGGCCATTGCGGCGGCACGCCTTTCGAGCGTTGTCGACGCTGTTGATGCCGACCTCAAATCCTTGAACTCGCGCGACGCTGGCGACTGACAAAAATTTCTGCTTTTTATGAAAACATCCGGTCGCGCCTGCGGCAAAGAAGGCGTTAACCCGAAACAGAGCAATTTTCCCTAGTGCAATTGGCATCAGGAGACACAATCATGAAATTCGTTTTACTCAAGTCGCACGGCGGCAATTATCTCGTGGTTGTCGCGAATGTCGCGTACCTGCGTACGGATGAGAATGGTCAGACCAAAGTCGGTCTGGTCGGTGGGGATTCCATCCTCGTCGCCGGAAGCATGGAAGAGACGGCTGCAACCATTCTGGCAGGTTAGCCAGTGTGCTGACAGGGAACGCCGGAGCGACTGCTTCCCGACAATTCATTCTGGCAAGTGAATAACCGAAGGGGAACAATTGCCATCGAGCACCGAGTCCGCAACGGCCCGTCGGCATCTCCGGCGGTCGGCACCTTTGTGCTTGAAACAACGGCTGTTTGGCAGCCATTTGGAATTGTCGACGCCCGATTGACCCGCACGCCGTTCGCTAAAGAAATCGAGCCTGAGGGCGTAACAACTGAAGAAGCAAATATTTATCAACACTATCGCGCGGAGTTCTTTCCTTGATTGCATGCGAGCCTCTCGCGAAATCAATCGCTCTGGCGTTGCAAATGGTCTGCGATTGATATGAGCGAGCAAGTTTTACGCACCAGAGTCCGGAATAGAGCAGTCGCGCGGGAGGCAAGGCAGGTCAAGTTCCTGGTCGCGCAAATGGTGACGGACCGTTACGAGCCGCAAAGGATCGTTATTCAGAACCTGTCCGCATTCGGACTTTCGTGCCGCGCCATTTATCCACCGGAAGTTGGAGAGGTCGTGACGTTCACGCTTGGGCCTTTTGGCGAGACGGAAGGCTCCGTGCGGTGGGTGAAAGGGCGAAATTTCGGCGTCCGGCTCAGAAAGGAAATTGACACGATATCAATCGCGCTTTCCAGGACTGGCTTTCGCGCCCAGGATTACAACCTGCCACCCGACGAGAAATTCGAAAACCTGATGGTGTTCGAATATTTCCGCGACGGGCGCTTCGATAAGCTTTAACTGCTGACGCAGCTATTCACGCCGCCAGTCTCGCCTCGTCATGCCCACAAAGCGGTTGCCCGGATCGGCAACGTTTCGTTTGAGGATATCTGTCAGCGTGCGGCTATTGCTGAAGGCATCAAGCCCAACGGTCGAGAAAGTCTCGTTGGCCACCGCAGGATCCCCCCAGATATGTTGGCTAAACAGGGGATTTGTATAGGCGTGGGAAAAGGCGTCCATTGCAACCATCGAGGTCATCAAGGAAGGTAGTGGAGAGTTTTTCTCCTGTTTCTCGGCAAACAGGCCAACGTAAAATTCGACATTGCCGATGTCGCCATATTGCAGCTTTAGCGCTGTGGCGAGTTGGCGACGGCGCGCTTCTTCCTCAGGCGTCTTGCCGTTGCCAACCAGCTTGTCAAAATCAGGTATCGGTTTTTTGCCCATCGCCTTGCGGTAATCATTATAGCTGGCAACTTGATTGATCCGCGCCTGATCAATGGCATGCTTTTCTGCACCCAACAGAAAGTCGACGGAATTTTGAAGCCCCAGCATCGTGGCGGGCTGGTCAGACATGTCGGCGAATCCCGCCGCCAGTCCGCCGTCGATCAACGGCTTGTTGTTCAGCACAAGATCGCGCGCGTCGTAATTTTGCCCGGCCCATTTTGCCGTTGCGGGCACAAGAGAATGCCAGCGATAGAGCAGGGAAAATTCAATCGTGATCCAATTGGGGCGGTTCCATTTCGCGTCATAGGCAACCTCGGGATGAGCACGAAACGCAAAAGGCGCACTGCTGATATGGTTGATATATTCCTCGACCACGATCTTCATGAAAATGATGATCACGGTGTTGCGGGCCGTTTGAAACACCT
>JANNLW010000323.1:0-1640 GCA_031397145.1 Sphingomonadales bacterium
TTCCCGCTCCAGGTCGCAGTCCTGCTCTCAGCGCCGGGCGAAGACTTTGACGGTGGCGAATTCGTCCTGACCGAACAGCGGCCGCGCATGCAGTCTCGCGTCGAAGTCTTGGCGCTGCGCAAAGGAGATGCCGTGATCTTCGCGGTCAATGACAGGCCCGTCTCGGGAACACGCGGCGATTATCGCGTCAAGATGCGCCACGGAGTGAGTCGGGTTCGCGCCGGCCATCGGCACACATTGGGAATTATCTTTCACGACGCGGTGTGATCGCGGGACCGGAGAATATTTTTCGTTTGGCGCCTTATCCCCTTGCCAAGATTCCAAACCCTGCAAAGTCCATGCGTCGCTGCACCACAGCATAAATAACGTGCCATGAAACGAGTCGATATTGCGACGAACCGAGTCATTAAATTGTCATTTACCCTCTTGCTTCCCCGAACAGTTGAGGCACTATGGCTAGTGGCTTGATCGGGGGACAACCCAACAGCTTGTGTTTCGATGATGCGCGACGCGAATCGCGCCACGAGGAAGACTTGAGCTGTGGAAAGCGGGGAGAAGGTGAAAACTTCGCGCCGAACCTCTCGAAAAATGCTATGAGGGCCGTTCGTGCCCGATTCGAACAGATGCGGAACGCAATTAGGGGTAGGGAATGGACTTTCGGGATACGCAAAGTGTTGGTGATGCAGATGTGGCAACAATAATCGACGCACCGGTTTCAAACGAAAAGACGGACAGCAAGAGCCGCGCGGTGCCCTATAACCTCACCGCCGATCCGTCGCGCGATGCACTGCTGACGGATTTCGGCAAGGAAACACTAAAGGATCGCTATCTCCTGCCGGGCGAGACCTATCAGGATCTCTTCGTGCGCGTGGCTTCTGCCTATGCCGATGATCAGGATCATGCCCAGCGTGTCTATGACTATATCTCCAAGCTCTGGTTCATGCCCGCAACGCCTGTCCTTTCGAACGGTGGCACAGGGCGCGGCCTGCCGATTTCCTGCTATCTGAATTCGGTCGATGACAGCCTTGAAGGCATCGTCAACACCTGGAACGAGAATGTCTGGCTCGCCTCGCGCGGCGGCGGCATTGGCACTTATTGGGGTTCGGTGCGCGGCATTGGCGAGCCGGTCGGCCTCAATGGCAAGACCAGCGGGATCATCCCATTCGTCCGTGTGATGGATTCGCTGACGCTCGCGATTTCGCAAGGCAGCCTGCGCCGGGGATCGGCGGCGGTCTATCTCGATGTCGATCATCCCGAGATTGAAGAATTCCTTGAGATCCGCAAGCCCTCGGGCGATTTCAACCGCAAGGCACTGAACCTGCACCACGGCGTGCTGATCACCGACGCCTTCATGGAAGCCGTTCGCGCGGGCAACGAGTGGAACCTCAAATCACCCAAGGACGGCAGCATCCGCGCGACGGTCGATGCGCGCAGCCTGTTCCAGAAGCTGGTCGAAACCCGGCTCGCGACCGGAGAGCCGTACATTGTCTTTTCCGATCATGTGAACAAGGCGATGCCCAAGCATCACCGCGAACTGGGCTTCAAGGTCTCGACGTCCAACCTCTGCAGCGAAATTACACTCCCCACGGGTCGCGACCATCTGGGGAATGACCGCACAGCGGTCTGCTGCTTGTCCTCGC
>JANNLW010000366.1:0-1307 GCA_031397145.1 Sphingomonadales bacterium
CACTGGCGTAGTGATCAATGTTGACGGCGGGCAAAATCAATGGGGGGTCAACTGGCCCGCAGGGATTCCCGATTATTTCAACATCCCAGGCGCGGCCTGATCTTCACTTTCCGTCGGGAGTGAATACCATAAGCAGGTTTCCGGGGCTGTGATAATACAGGCCATATCCCGAATTGACGACGACACGGCCGTTCGAGATCACCGCACCGGGCCCGCTCATGCTTCCGCCATGGGCCATTTCTCCCGAGATGGTCTTGACGTTTTTCGTCGTATCGATTGACCAAATCACCTTGCCGCTGCGACCCTCATAGGCGCGAAAGCGCCCGTCCAGATGCCCCGCAAAGACCAGCCCGGGAATGGCGCTGACAGCCGATGAAATACCGGGGTCACAATTGGGGCGATTGCCACAGACATTATCCGCAAGCGTCTTCCAGAACACACTTCCGGTTGCCGCATCAATGCCATGCAGTCCTGATCCACGACGCTTCGCATCATATTCCCGGCTGTCGCGCGTATCGGCCATATCGTTGATCGGCACATACACCAGACGACCCTGTGCAGCCATTCCAAAATGGACTCCGCCCTGGGTTCCCCCATGACCGAGATTGGTTTTCCACACAGTCTTTCCGCTGGCGGGATCGAGACCATAGACATCGCCGGATTTCTGGCCGGCTACGATCATTTTCTTGCCGCCGCCAATAGCAACAACGAGAACCGACGACGCGACGTCGAGATCGGGCCCTTTCTCCTTGGGGCAATTCTCGTTACCCATCATGCAGCCAACATTCCAAGCGTCACCGGCCGTGAGTTGTGTCGTCCAGAGCCTCTTTCCGGTCTTGGCATCAATCGCAAAGACAGCGTCACTATTGCCATCGGCGGGTGTCGAATAATTTTCGCCGGATCCGAAATAGATCCTGTTGGTGGCGGCGTCATATGTCGGGCTGTTCCAGATCGGTGCTCCCGATGGCCCGATGATAGACGTTCCGCTTTTGGTCATCCCACGCGCAGTCGGAGTATCAACGACGCTAAAGTGTTTCCATCGCCGCTTCCCTGTCGCCGGATCCAATGCGACGACTGACCCGCGGAAAGTGCAACACGCATATTTTGGATCAGCCGCCGCAGTCACTTCCAACGAAGAGACCGGCACAAACAATTGGCCACCCCCCAACGTCGGCGATCCGGTAATCGTGGCATTGCCATGGTCATCGACCTTGGTTTGCCAAACCAGTTTGCCCGTCATCGCATCGAGGGCGTAGGCACGTGCAAGGACGTCGCCAAAATAGAGCCGTTTGTTTGCCGGATCCGCA
>JANNLW010000408.1:0-13107 GCA_031397145.1 Sphingomonadales bacterium
GAAATGTCGCCGAGGTTCTCTTCTCAACCAGCTTCTTCTGACGCTCGCCCTCCGTGAACTCAGCTTTGACCCGCTGGCGCTCAGCAATCGGATCGGTGCCGGCAACGACCTGCTTGCGCAGCTGGCCAGCATCGGCGCGCGCATCGACAGGATCGAGGGCCGCTAAAGGCCCCAACCCCATCTCGCGCCGCTTCCCTCCAGTCGAATAGCGAAAGATCCAGCTCTTGGCGCCACCGTCGCGCACCAAAAGATAGAGTCCATTCCCATCGGAATGCATGCCGGGCTTCGCACTCCTGATTTCAAAATTTGTGAGCGTCATGCGTTTCATCCCACCGTTTGTCCCACCACTTTATGGTGGGCTGTAGGCGAATTTCAAGGGACGTCGTTGAACAAACTTCGGTGGGCCAGGTACAAATAGCCGCAGATTTACGCCACTTTGGCGGTCATTTTTGAACTTTCCGGAATGGTAAATTGGCGGAGAGGCAGGGATTCGAACCCTGGGTACCCTCGCGGGCACGCCGCATTTCGAGTGCGGTGCTTTCGACCACTCAGCCACCTCTCCGCTGATCGTGATCGCAACCAGCAATCCCGGGTCATTTTCGAATGCGGGCGATTAGCGCAAGGTGCAAGGCTTGCCAAGCCGCGCTTGTCATTAAATCTTAACGCACTAAATAGGAATCATGAGCCCATTCTTCAATCCACAGATCCAGGCAAAATTGCCTGCAGCGCCCTCAATCGCGCATGCCCGCTTCGGCATAGGTGAGGTTGTTCGGCATAGGGTTTTTGATTTTCGCGGCGTTATATTTGATATCGATCCCGTCTTCGCGAACAGCGAAGAATGGTATGAATCGATCCCTGAAGAAATTCGGCCAGCAAGAGACCAGCCCTTTTACCATCTGCTCGCCGAAAACGCAGAAAGCAGCTATGTTGCCTATGTCAGCCAGCAAAACTTGCTTCGAGACGAGGAAGATGGACCCGTTGATCATCCTGCGATCCCTGGTCTGTTCGAAAGTTTCGACGGTGAGCGTTATCCTTTGAAGCGGGTTCACCGTCACTAAAGGACGATGTGCGCTGCCGACCCCTGGGTCTTCTGTGACGAGGCTTCCGGGTTAAGCTGCATTACTTGATAGTTAAGCAGTGTGGCGAGGCAAAGCCAGACCATGTATGGGACCAGCAACCACGCCGCTGCACTTCGGATGCGACCGAATGCGAACGACGTCGCAACAGTCAAAAGAAAGATGGCAACAATAAGCCCCAGTGCTATTTCGACTTTATGGGCCGCAAAAAACGTCGGGCTCCAGGCAAGGTTGAGCACAAGTTGGCCAATGAACAGGCCGATCGCTCCCCGTTGACCCTTCGCACCGCGCGCATTGAGGATGATCGCAATCGCAATTCCCATCAGCACATACAGGACGCTCCACACCAACCCGAACACCCAGCCAGCAGGAATCCAGTCGGGTTTCATCAAGGCGTCAAACCAGGGATTTCCATTGCCGCTGTTGGAAACGCGCCCCGAAAGAAAGCCAAGGAACAGAAGCAGTGGCACGGTTACCAGCGCCCAGCGCAGGAATGACATTCGCAACTGCCCCTGCGAAGCTATTTGACCCACAATACCAACTCCCTTGCGACAAGAGTGTCGCTATAGGGTGATCAAAGATCAGCGGCTAGCGACAATGAGAACCGACGCGAACCATTGGGAATGAAGAATTGTCCACCGCCCTGGTTCCACCCGAACTTGTTAAACACATTGTCTACCGTACCGCGGATCAGGATCGGTGTCTTTCCAATCGTCAGGCGATAACGAGCTCCGACGCTGGTGACAGACCGCGCAGGAATTACAAAGGATTTTGGCGCCGCTGGATCATCGCTTGCGATCCGGTCACTCGTGCTTTCGAACCGGGCAGTCAGCGTGAGCGGCTTGTGCCATGGTACATTCCAGTTGAGGTTGGCGACGTTGTGCAACTTGAAGGTGCCGACCGGTTTTTTGGTGATGAGGCCAAGATCGACCTCCTCGCCCGATACCCGTGCGTCAAGATAGACAGTCCCCAAGACAAGATTGACGCCCGGCGCAATCTGTCCCGACAATGAGAATTCGAGTCCACGGTTCCGCACCGTACCAAGCTGACCGAAGCGGGAGGTGGTATCGAGGTTGAAATAGGGTTTGCGGACGTCGAAATAACCGAGAACGGTGGTCACACCGGGACTGATCGTCCAACGTGCTCCGAAATCCTTTTGCGCCGTCCGAATCGCGGGCGGCGCTTCATTGCGGTTGGAGGCGTTGATCGGCGCCACTTCGCTCTCTTCCAGTCCTCGGGTATAGCCGCCATAGAGGGCAATGTTTTTCGTCAAATAGACCGCTGCGGTTGCACTATAGAGCCAAGGAGAGTCTGCCGTTTCGGGAGAGGGGGCCGGATTTGCAGGATCCGTAACCGCCTTTGAATAGGCGGTTTTTTGGAGACCGAAACTCAACTCTCCTAGATCACGCCAGCGCAGCTCATATCCCAACCCGAATGTCTCTTGCTTTACACGGTCACGCGATTTTGCTCCGAATGTTTTGACGGGTTGAGTGCGAAAGTCCTCGACGCCAATCTGGCTTGGTCCAAGCAGGACGAGGTCTGATCCGCCGTAGCGGCGCGAGAGCGAACGCGCGCGGATGGAAGAGTGGATACTGTGCCGACGCGGCCCCTCAACGAAACTGTGAGAGACCTTGAATTCGCCAGATGTCGATCCATAAAAATTGTCGGCGTCCGCGACCACAAGGCGACTTGCTACAACTCCTGTCGGGCTCGTCCCAAACAGCAAATCCGTATGATCCTTGACGGCTGACAGCGTTGAACGGAAAATTCCGAGGCCAAGATCGAAACCCAACGCCTTGCCCCTCGATACGACGCCATATGTGTTCAACTTGGCTTCAAAATCAGCCCATTTCTGCCCGAAGAAACGGTTACGAGGAATGCGCGGTGGCAGAAAGAATCCGGACGTAAAGATCAGAGATTGGCTTTCCTCATCGCGCACATTGATCTGACTCCAGAAAGGATGGATCGCGAAGTTTGTGCTTGGTTGAAAATTGATCGATGCAGCGTAGGATTCGACTTTCGGCGACCCGCCGAATGGAGTCCCTTCGCGATAGACACCAGCTCCAACGGTCGCACCCAACCTGCTACCGGCAATTGGCACCTGCAGGTCAATTTCGGCACTTTTCCCGCCCCAAGGGCCATAGTTGAGACCCAGGGATGTCACGAATTTTTCTCCCGGCCTTCTGAGCGAATAATCCGCAATTCCTGTCGGCGCCGGAAACGGGTAACCTTGGGCTGATATGCCAACATGCACGGTCGAGCCGTCGACCAGGCGATCAGTCAGGTTGGACTGAAGGTCAAAATAGAGTCCCTCGATTCGCACATTTCCGGCAGACACGGGAGAAAAACCGCGAACATCATAGGGGTTATAGATCCCGATCTGCTCATCACCGACCGTCTTTCCGAACGCGTCTTCGGCAGATGTGACAGCGTTATCGTCGGTGCGTTGAGCGAAAGCGGGCGCGGCTGAACAAAGTGCAGACGCACACAGAAGCATTTTATATCGTATGGGCATGCTGCAGTATCGAACTAGTTGATTACGGATGTAATCTTATTTCGACGAAGGGAGTGGCTTGTTCGACCAGCCTCAAAAATCGGCTGCGAGATTCAGGACGGCTGTGCGTGGCAGAGTGTAAGTGAAGCCCCCGCTACTGCTCACCTTCCATCCATAATCATTGAACACATTGGTCATTTGCCCACGCAAGAGTAATTTTGTCCCGCCCAATTCGAAGCGGAAGCGTGCGCCAATTCCGACCGTTTCCCTTGGCGGAGCAACAAATTCGTTCCGGCTGTTTCCTGTCTCGGAAGAGATGCTCTCGAACGCCAGATCAAACGACCAGGCCTCCTGCCCCTTTGGTTTCCAGTCCAAATTGATAATCGAGCGGCGCGTGAAGGAACCAACCGGTCGCTTTCCGATCGAACCATTGTCCACTTCGGGACCACTGATTTTGGGATCGAGAAGCAAATTCCCTGCCACGATAGTCAGCCCCGGGGCGAGTGTACCGGCCAAAGATATTTCGATACCACGATTATTGACCTGACCAAGTTGGCGAAAACGGCGTGCCGCGTCGATATTGAAATAGGGTTTGCGCACCTCAAACACGCCCGCGATCAGGCTAAGTTTGGGTGTGATGGCGAATCGCACGCCCGCATCTTTCTGGCTGGTACGAATGGCTGGCGGAGCTTCATCGCGATTAGTCGCAATGTCAGGCGCCACGGCACTTTCTTCCAGACCGCGAACATATCCTGCATAGATGCTCACGCCCTGCAGGACGCTAAACGAGCCATTGGCGCTGAACAACAAAGGCCTGTCCCGGCTGACGGACTTTGTCAGCAAAGGATCAGCGAAGCGCGTATCCTTGCGATAGTCGCTCTTCTGTATAGCCAACCCCAGCGCGCCGTGTCCGTTCCATTGCAGGTCATAGCCTAGGCCATAGGTGAATTGACGGACCTTCGATTCATTGTTTGCGCCAATGGTCAGGCTTGGTTCGGGACGGTCATCACGCACTCCAGCCTGACTTGCTCCCAGCAAGACGCTCTGTTGCCCGCCAAAGGCACGGCTCTGGTTACGACCACGAAACGCTGCGATCACGCCGTGTCGCAGCTCTCCGACCTGCCAGATGCGGGTCAGGCGCGCTTCTCCAGATGTTGAGCCGGAGCCATCGTCTTCGTCCGCAATGATAATGCGATTGGCGACGCGCCCATCGCGCTCGGTGCCAAGTTCGAGATCTGCAAAGCTGCGCGCGTCGTCTCGGGTGGAGCGAAACAGTCCAGCCTCAAGCTTGAAACTGCCCAGCGGTAATTTGGCGATGGCACCGTGCATCGTGCCTGTGGTGGTGTTGCGGGCCCAAGGCTGGCCAATATAGCCTGACCTCATGACGCGTGAGGGCACAAAGTGGCCAGCCGGGAAAATGATTGGGGAGGCCCTGCCACTTCCGAAATGAAACCGACTCACGAACGCCACAACTTCGGCTCCGACATAGGGCTTCCAGTCGAGGCTGATCGCCATACTATTGAAATTCCCGTTGCGTCCTTGGGGCACGTTGGCAGACCGAAGGCCCAACCCTGCTGAAACACCGAGCTGATCACCAATCACAGGCAATTTCAACTGAATCGACATTGCCTTGTTGCGACGAGACTCCGTTTCCACATCAACACTGACGATCCGTTGGCCTTCAAACTTCTCCAGCTTGAGATCGGCGATTCCCGTCGGCGAGGGGAATGGGTATCCTCGCGCGGCATAGCCGACGCGGACAGATGAACTGTCAACCAGGCGACTGGAAGGCGTTGATTGCTGGTCGAAATAGAGGCCTTCAATACGGACATTTCCGGCCTCCACAGGATTGAATCCGCGCACTTCCTCTATCGAATAAATGCCAATCTTTTCATTGCCCACTGCGCGCCCAAACGCATCGTCGGCAGAGGTGACGGCATTATTGGTTGTGCGCTGCGCCAATGCGGGCGTGGTTGCGATGAGCAGGAGCAGATGAAAACTGTGGCGGAACACGCGACGCCGCTGGCAGCACTTTCCGTTCGCGTCAAGCGAAGTGCGCCGCCGCAATAAGGAACTCGACGTTTCCTTCCGGCCCTGTAATCGGACTTTGAGTGATTCCCTGGACATGCCATCCGCTTGCGGTCAGCCATGTTTCGACTTCATGACAAACGCGAACGTGTGTCGCTGGATCACGAACAACACCGCCCTTCCCCACTTCTGCGCGACCTGCTTCGAATTGTGGCTTTATGAGCGCCATCAAACGGGCAACTGGCGAAGCGAATTGCAAAGGACGCTCCAGCACTTTTACAAGCCCTATGAAGCTCGCGTCGCACACGATCAGATCTATCGGCTCAGCTATATGATGGGCAGTAAGGATGCGAGCGCTGGTCTGCTCGAGAACGATAACCCGGTCGTCCTGCCGCAGCTTCCAGGCAAGCTGGTTTGTACCACTGTCTACCGCATAAATCCGCTTGGCCCCCCTGGTCAGAAGCACATCGCTGAACCCACCTGTCGAACTTCCCACATCCATCGCCACAACGCCAGCGACGCCCCAACCAAAATGGTCGAGCCCATGTGCCAGCTTGATGCCACCTCGCGAAACCCAAGGGTGATCTTTTCCGCGCACTTCAAGCGGAGCTTCGGCAACAAGCGCCTGCCCTGCCTTGTCTATCTTGCGTTCCCCGGAATAGACGTGCCCGGCAAGGATCAGCGCCTGCGCCCGTGCCCTGCTCTCTGCCAGTCCCCGCTCCACCAGCAGTTGATCCGCGCGCGTCTTGGCCATCAGTCTTCGGCGATCAGGCTAGTCAGCTTGGTCTCGGGCAGCAACATGAAGCCAATCAGTGCGACGCCGATGATGGCCGTCAGATACCAGTAAAAACCGGCTTCCATGCCGATGCTCTTGAACCACAATGCGGCATATTCCGCAGTTCCGCCAAACAGAGTGTTACCGATCGCATATGGCAATGCGACGCCCAACGTGCGGATATGTGCGGGGAAAAGCTCTGCTTTGATCAAGGCACCAATCGACGTATAGGCGCCGAGAAGCGACAATGGCACGAGGATCAAAGCCAAGGCCAAGACGGGTGACGTTACCGTCGCAAGCGTGGAAAAGACCGGCACAGTAACAATCATGCCGCCAATACCGAACAGCAGCAGCAACGGCTTTCGTCCGTACCGGTCGGACACGGCTCCCCACAGCGGCTGAATCAGCATGAACACAACGAGCGCTACCGTCATGACCGCCGTTGCCGTCTGCTTGTCGAACCCGCTGGTGTTGACGAGGAATTTTTGCATATAGGTCGTGTACGCGTAAAAACTCATGCTACCGCCTGCCGTAATCATCGCGACCAATATGAATTCGCGCGGATGATCGCGCCAAAGATTGCGCGCGCTTGATATCGGTCGATCGTGCGCCTGCGCCTTGAAGGAATCGGTCTCTGCCAGGCGACTGCGCAATACATAAACCCCCAGCGCTAGGACCGAACCGATTACAAAAGGAATCCGCCAGCCCCAGTTCTCGAGCGCGGAGTCGCTCATGACGAGTTGAAGAAGGAGCACCGTCACCAGTGCAGCCAATTGCCCGGCAATAAGCGTAACATATTGAAAACTAGACCAGAAGCCGCGCGCAGATCGCGTTGCCATTTCGGACAGATAGGTTGCGCTGGCACCATATTCGCCACCGACAGACAGTCCTTGCAGCATCCGCGCGACAACGAGAATGGCCGGTGCTGCAACCCCAATACTCGCATATCCCGGGGCAATGGCGATCAGCAACGACCCGGCGCACATCAGCCCGACCGAAACGGCCAACCCCGACTTGCGACCGTGCCGGTCTGCATAGATACCCATGATCCAGGCCCCGATCGGCCGCATGAGAAATCCCACCGCAAAAATTGCCGCCGTATTCAGCAATTGCGCGGTCGGATCACCCTTTGGAAAAAACACTGGCGCAAAATAGATGGAAAGCACTGAATAGGTATACCAATCAAACCACTCGACAAGATTGCCGGCAGATCCTCCGACGATAGCCTTCAAGCGTGCGCGATCAATGCCGGTCGCCATAGTTCCTCCCTATTCTTTCCGCCTTATGGAAAGGGTGTGTCGCCTCGACAAGGTGCAATCGGCGGGTTGTGCCTGAGTCCCTTCAAGTTATGGGAGCATAATGAATTTCAAAATCCCTCTCATCAGCCTGTTCTTGCTTGCGGGGTGCGTGAGCGTACCTCCACCGGCACCACCAAAGCCAGAAGCCCAGCCCCTGGCTGTCCCGCCGCCACCGCCGCAGGCTGCACGCGCGGCCGATTGGCTGGATCGACCGATTACTCGAGGAAACTGGGAACTGGGGCGAGACACGCTGGGATCCTTTGCCGCATTCGCGAAGCCAGGCGCAAACGCAGACTTCACTATCCGCTGCATCCGGGCAACGAAGAGCATCAGATTAGCCCGTGCAGGGCTCGTTCCGGAAAACGGCAGCGGCGTGATGACCTTGCGCGCAGCCGATGCCAGCAAAGCTTACACTGTCACCAATGACAGGTTAGTGCCCCCTTATGCCTTTGTCGAAATCCCGGCGAGTGATCCGCAACTTGACGCGATAGCCTTTAGTCGAGGGCGTTTTCTCGTGTCGATGGATGGAACAAATGATCTCGTCATCCCTGACTGGCCTGAGATTGCGCGAGTGATCGAGGATTGTCGGGGGTTTTGAAGCCGTGCCCGATGGCATTGCCACAACCCTCCCAATGTGACGTGAAAATAAATTAAATCAAGGCTTGATCGCAGGCGCACTTTGACTCATCATCCGCCCTGTGATGGCAACGTCACAAGGCTCTTCAACTAGCGCGAAAGGAGGTGATCCGATGTCTCATGGTTCAGCACAGAGGTCGGATATGTTCGTTCGGGAGATGCGCGCCTAACATAATTGGCTGCCCATGGTCTCCCGCGCATCGGAACGTCTCCGATCGCTGACCATGTCAAGGGTTGCCGGATCGCAAGGTCCGGCAACCTTTCTCATTTTTGGCGTCCTTTTGGCGCGGACCGGACTGGATAGAGGGTGGCACCGATACACGAGGCGGGGCGGTTTGGGGGTTATTGCAACTGTCCCCGTACCTCCACCGTAACTCCCGTAACTCCGAACTGTCACCGTAACTCCGCTGACTGTCGAACGTGATCGCATAGAGCTGGGTCGAACCGCCTTCTCCTAATTGTTGCATTTAATAGACTGGCACCGCAACCGAGTTGGTGCGAACAGGGAACAATCGTTACAGAACCCGATTCGAGTTCCTATCTCGCAGGGCTTCTCGAAAAGCAGACAGAGTGAGGGGCAAAACCTTCGTTAAGAGCAGCGCCCATTTTAAAGGAGAATTTGAGGCCGGGATCTCGATCGATATCAATTTCCGTCGTGAAAATATGTGCCCCTGCTCGGCTGCAGCCTTAATTAGATCTAAGCCTCTCTTTTGAGCCTGCAGAGATGTCTCGTTCAGCTCTATAATTCCAAGATAGTACTTGCACCCCAAGTTCCCTAATTCAACGCCGGCTTCAAGAGGTGCTCGAGCTTCCGCTGTCGCTCCTTCATTAACAAGCATGGCGCCTAGTCTTAAATGTGCTTCACCATCGCCGCCTGCAGCCGCTTTCTCGTAGTAAAATTGAGATTTTTCTATATCTTTATGGCCAATAACTCCGTTCTCATACATCCACCCCAAAACCATGGATGAGTACAATGACCCCTTTTCGGATAGGTCAACTAGCAACGGAAATGCTTCCGTGTAATTCCCGTCCGCAACAAGACTGTGAACTCGAATTTCTGGGTCAACAACAGTCATCAAATCAATACTCCAGCAAATTCCGTCTATCCGCCTATTGGCTTTGGCCATGGCGGCAGGGGCGGCGGAGGAGTTACGGACGGCGGCGGGGTTGGCGATGGATTGGGAGTTACGGTGACAGTTGCAATAACCCCCAAACTCCCCCTAAACATTTGTCTTGAACGGCGAAAAATCCGTTCCCTCGTCATAAACATCAACGCCTTCATGTCGCTTGAGCCAGCCGACCACGGCGTACGTCACCGGCGTCAGCAACGCTTCCCACAGGACTTTCAGCGCCCAGTTCGTGAACATCACGGTGACGACCTGCGACGTGCTCCACACACCCGCAAAAGCCAGCGGATAGAAGATCACGCTGTCCACAGCCTGTCCGACGACGGTCGAGCCGATTGTGCGCATCCACAGGTGCTTGCCCTGCGTTAGCACCTTCATCCGCGCGAGAACGAACGAGTTGACGAACTCGCCCGCCCAAAAAGCAACGATCGAGGCCATGACGATGCGTGGCACCTGACCAAACACGCTCTCATAAGCAGCCTGCCCCTCCCACCCCGCCGCCGGAGGAAGGCTGACCACGACCCAACTCATGAACGCCATGAACACCAGCGCCGAAAATCCGACCCAGATGCAGCGCCGGGCATGGGCATAGCCATAGACCTCGGTCAGCACGTCGCCGATCACATAGCCGAGCGGAAAGAACAGGATGCCTGCCCCAAAGGTGAAGCCGCCAAGTGTCGCGAGCTTTGCGGCCCCGATCAGGTTGGAAAGCAGCAAGATCGCGACAAATGCCGCCATGACGACATCGAATGTCCGGAATTGCCGAACGGTCGAGGCGTTTACGGCAGAAAGTTTGATGTCATTCATGGGGAGCCAGCTTAACGCGGTTTCCCTCGCGCGCAATCCGCTCTATTGGCGTCGCCCAGAGCGCGCCCGTAGCTCAGCTGGACAGAGCACGAGCCTTCTAAGCTTGGGGTCACAGGTTCGAATCCTGTCGGGCGCGCCAATTTCTTCGCAAAGTCGGCCTGACTTCACCACGAGAATCTGAAACTGCTTGTTGCATTTTTCGTTCGCTAACGGGCTGACTTGCCACATTTTCCCTCATCGCTATCAAGGATCCAAACAGGAGAGTTGCGAAATGACAAGTACTGCAGCCTGGGGAGCGACAAGTCCGGATTCGGTTATCGCCTCTATGCCAATCGAGCGGCGCCAACTTCGGTCGGAAGATGTCGATATCGAGATACGCTATTGCGGTGTTTGCCATTCAGACCTCCACCAGGCGCGCAACGACTGGGGCAACACGAGCTATCCGATTGTGCCGGGCCATGAAATTGTCGGCGTTGTCCGCGCGATTGGCAGTGGTGTCACGAAGTTTTCGGTCGGAGACAAGGTCGCCGTAGGTTGCCTGGTCGATAGTTGCCTTGCCTGCGAACCCTGCCATGATCATCAGGAGCAATATTGCGACGCCCGTCCGACCGGCACATACAACGGCAAAGATCGGAGGGACGGATCGCCCACGTTTGGCGGCTATTCGGCGGGAATCGTTGTGCGAGAAGAATTCGTCCTGAAGATACCGGATTCGCTGGACTTGGCGCGTGCTGCGCCCTTGCTATGTGCAGGGATCACGACTTATTCTCCGCTCAAGCACTGGAAAATCGGCCCGGGATCGAAGGTAGGCGTCGTCGGGCTTGGGGGCCTTGGACACATGGGTGTGAAGCTTGCAGTCGGACTTGGCGCCGACGTTACGATGATCACGACATCGCCTTCAAAAGCAGCCGATGCCGAGGCGCTGGGCGCAAAGCATGTACTCATCTCCACCGACAAGGATGCCATGAAAGACGCGATGCGCAGCCTCGACTTCGTCCTGGATACGGTTCCAGTTGCGCATGATATCGCACCCTACCTGATGTTACTCAAACCCTCCGGCAATCTTGTCATTGTTGGCGCGATAGACATGCTCCCCGGCTTTCACACAGGACTCCTTCTTGGAGGCCGAAAATCGGTTGCGGGTTCTGCAATTGGCGGGATCAAGGAAACGCAGGAGATGCTCGATTTTTGCGCGGGCAGAAACATCCTGCCTGATTGCGAGATGATCGCCATGGCGGATATCAACCATGCGTATGAGCGCATGGAAAGATCGGACGTCAAATACCGTTTTGTGATCGATATGGCTTCGCTGGAAGCGCCTGACAAAAGGTGAATCGGATCACCACGCTTGTCACGAAAGCAAGACAGGTATTTCAGAACGATCAGCCAAAATCGGACAGCAGCACGCAGTTGCGCCCACTCGACTTTGCCCGATAGAGCGCCCTGTCGGCATTGCGCAGCATATGGCCGACATCGCCTGACTCGCCCAGCATGCTTACGCCTGCCGAGAACGAAACAGTCCCAATGGACTCGTCGGTTTCCTTGTTGATGAAGTTCCGCTCACCGAGGTCTCGTCGTGCGGCGTCAACAATTTCATAGGCCATTTCGGGCGTGGTTTCTTCGAAGATCACGACGAACTCCTCGCCACCATGTCGCGAAACCGCCCCGCGCTTTCCACAATTTTCAAGCAAGACGCTCGAAACAAACCGCAAAACACGATCACCAACATCATGTCCATAAGTGTCATTGAAATTCTTGAAATGGTCGATATCGCATATCGCCAGGGACATTGGCTTGCCGCTCATCATCGCGCGCGCGCCGCCGGCACCCAGCATGCGTTCGAACGCGCGTCGGTTGGACAGCCCCGTCAGAGCGTCTGTATCTGCCTGGACCTGGGCTTCGGAAAGCGACATTTTCAGATCCGTCATTGCCTTCGAACGGATGCGCAGTTCGGTTTCGGTTGCCCGTGTTTTTTCAATCATCGTGCGCGTCAATGCGATGAGAGACTGGATCGCAGGATCGGCAGAGTCGGCACTAAAGTGTGAGGAGTTGCCCTCCAACGCATCGCCAAAGCCCTTGGCATCGGTAGTCGACTTCTGGATCGTCGCCTCAATCGCTCTCAAATGCTTCTGTGCACTTTCCACAAGACCATCGAGAGCAGCATCCGGAACACCATTTTGCCCGGCTTTCGAATCGCCGCCCATCGGCGCATAGCCAGAGCGGATCAGCTTTTCCATGGCATCCTCGAGCTTGGGCTCATGCGCAATGACGTGACGATACACCAAGTCATAATTGGCGGGATTTGGATCAATGACATGACGAAGCATGACGTCCCGGATCGCCTGTATGGTCGCGCCATAACGTGCGAGCTCCCCAGTGGGCGCGGCAGGCGCGTCATCATCAGGACGACCGAACAAGCGGCCGACAACTTTGCTAACTGATTGCGTCACGGAAGGCGCTTGCGTATTTTGTGTCATTCGAAAAAAATCCCGATCGTTCTGTCAGCAAGATATACGACCGAACCGGGAATCGGTTTATTACAGATCCACTTTGGATGGATCGAAGTGACTATTTGAACAAGAGCGACACATTGAAGGCGGTTGGAATTGACCCAAGAATGGGCGCCAATGTTCAAACAGAAAACATGGCCTACCGGCGCACGCGCGGAAGCAGCATCCCTACCCTGACGCGATATTCCTCATATTGAGCACCAAAAACGCTGACCAGATCGCGCTCCTCGTGCCCGATCGCAATGACGATATATACGGTCATCGATAGCGCCAGCAGCAAATGTCCGGCGGACATGTGGGGAATAGCCCAAAAGGCAATAGCGAACCCAGCATAAATAGGATGGCGAACCAGCTTG